>NZ_JBAUSA010001165.1:0-2021 GCF_049581465.1 Caballeronia sp.
CGCGCAACGCCTGCGCAACCGGCCGTGCCAAGGTCGCCGCGAACAGCGGCGACATTTCCGGGGCGGTGACGAAGTCGCTGCCGTCGTCGCCGCGTCGGCCGAATTTCATCGCGCCACCGCTGTAATAGCCGAGGCCGGGCGCGTAAAGCGCGAGCTCCATATATCGATTAAACGGCAGCCAGCCACCCGCCGACGCGATTTCCGCGCGGATTCGGGCGACCAGCGCTTCGGACTGCGCAAGCGCGTCGGGGCCGGGAGCAGGTAAACTGTCGGCTTGATGAGTATTTGGATTCATTCCCGCATTGTAAATGACCCCTTCTTCGTCCGTTTCGTCACCGTCTTCAGCTTCTTCGGCTGGGAAAGCACGCGTCGTTTTGATCACCGGCGCGGCAATACGCATTGGCCGCGGCCTCGCGCTCGGTTTCGCCGCGCGCGGATGGGACGTGGCCGTGCATTTCGGCGGCTCAGCGACCGAAGCTGCGGAAGTCGTCGCGTCGATTCGTGCGCTCGGCCGTAAAGCTGTCGCCCTGCGAGCGAATCTTGGCGTGGAAAGCGAAGTGCTGACGCTCGTTCCGGCGTGCATCGAAACGCTGGGCAGACTGGATTGCGTGCTGAACTGCGCATCGAGTTTTGTCGAAGATACGGCGCGCGATTTCGGCTACGCGAAGTTGCTGGAAATGATGGCGATCAATGTAGGTGCACCGCTCGCACTGGCGCGCGCGTTATTCGACTCGACGCCCGATTCCGCTATCGATGACGAAACGCAGCGCACCTGCGTAATCAACGTGCTCGATCAGAAGCTGTACAACATGAATCCCGACTACTTGTCGTACACGCTCACCAAGGCCGCGCTGGAAAACGCGACCGTCGCGCTGGCTCAGGCGCTCGCGCCGAAGTTGCGCGTCGTGGGCCTGGCACCGGGCCTCACGCTGCAATCGGCCGGTCAGACGCCGGAAGAGTTCGAGTCGGCGCATCGCGTGACACCATTGCGGCGCGCATCGACCGTGCAGGATCTCGTCGATGCAGCCTGCTATCTGGCGGACGCCCGCGGCGTGACGGGCACGACGCTCGTAGTCGACGGCGGCCAGCACCTCGTGCCTTCGCCGCGCGACATCATGTTTTTGACCGGCGCACGCGCCCCCTAAATTATTAGTTGCTTCGATTCACCTGGACACAACCATGCTTGCGGCTCTTTCACATCCCCGGCTCGCCGATTGCCGGCGCCTTTTTCTGCGCAATTACGAAGTGCGCATCAACATCGGCGTGCATGATTTTGAAAAGCAGGGCGAGCAGCGCGTCGTGATCAACGTCGAATTGTTCGTTCCGCTGTCGGCTTCGACGCCGGTTGAGGACAAGCTGCGCGAAGTCGTCGATTACGATTTCATGCGCTCGACGATCGCAACGCGCGTATCCCGAGGGCATATCCACCTGCAGGAAACGCTGTGCGACGACGTAGCCGCCGCCTTGCTCGAACATCCCGATGTCAGGGCCGTGGTGGTATCGACGGAAAAGCCGGACGTTTATCCCGATTGCGACGCCGTGGGTGTCGAAGTCTTTCGCATCAAAGAGGTCTTCTCGGTATGAATTCGCTAACTGAAGCTGAAGCGCCTGAAGCTGAAGCGCCCGTTGCTGAAGCGCCCGTTCAAAAGCCCATGCGCGAGCCGCTGACGCGTCGCGAGCAGAAGCAGGCGTACGACAACAACAAGTTGTTCAAGCGGCTGGCGCGTCAGGTTGGCGAGGCCGTTACCGACTACAAGATGATCGAAGACGGCGACAAGGTCATGGTATGCCTGTCGGGCGGCAAGGATTCTTACGCGATGCTCGAACTGCTGATGCGGTTGCGCGAGCGCGCCCCGATCAATTTCGACATTGTGGCCGTCAATCTCGATCAGAAGCAGCCGGGGTTTCCGGAGCACATCCTGCCCGAGTATTTGAGCAAGCTCGACATCCCATTTCATATCGAAAACCAGGATACGTACAGCATCGTCAAGCGGCTAGTGCCTGAAGGGAAGACCACGTGT
>NZ_JBAUSA010001166.1:0-10911 GCF_049581465.1 Caballeronia sp.
GGGTTGGGGGTTCGGGGAAGGTGGGGCAATGCTGTCAGCACCACTGATCGTTAGCGGGGGGGTAGCTGTTTGAGTCAGTGTCAGCTCTACACCCAGCACGCGCAAGGCCCTGAACAGGCGCTCCACGCTTATTGCGGACGGGTTGGCCTCCAGGCGGGCATAGGTTTGCTGCGTCACACCGAGATGGGTGGCCATGACGGCCTGCGTGAGTCCTGCGGCCTTCCGGAATCCCTGAAGGATTGGCCGCAGCTGGCTAAGCGTCTTGACGGGATAGTCCACCGCAAATCTCCGCTGGGGGCATGAACACCATACAGGTTATAGGCTGTAAATTGAAATAACAGTCTATACGCTGTATTTTAAAAATACAACCTATTAGCTGTAAATACAAAAAACAGCCGATAGACTGTATTGTCGGGAACGTGCAAGAACGCGAATTCAGATGTGAACCTGAAAGTGAGACTTAAGCCATCACTTCGACGTTAGCCGAAGCTCCGCTGCTGAGCTGTTAACTGTAATAAAACCGTAATGCATAAGAAAACAGATCGAGAGCTTAATCCCGAATCGTTTCCGCAGTTCTGAAACATGGGAGAGAGCCCAGGTCCCCAAACAAAATGCACGGGCAGACAGGCGGTCCTGCCGCGAGTCCGGGCGCTGGAACACGAGACCGGCACGGACTTCTACGCGATTTGCCTGACCCATTCATGGGCTGGAGGGTGGCCAGTGGAAGCGCTCCCACTTTCTCGTTGCATTTCTACAACGTCCCGCCCCGCCTACGCAGCCGACTTTGCGGTTCGACGCGTCTCGCGATTGACCGTGGAGGCCAAGGCGCCTCCTTTATTTACTTTTGCTTTCCATGGATTCGAATGGATCTGACAGCCAGATGACCACCGCGTCATGGCCACAAAACGCGTGCTACCCGGTTAGCGGATCGCGCACAACAGCTATGAGCAACAGCGTTTTCCCTGACGCATCAGATCGGTACGAGTGAAAAAGCGCTACCTATAATCGCCTCGAAATGTGAAGCAGGCATTTCAGCCGACTGGGGAGTGAGGAGAGTAAGTGCATGTACCGAGCGGTTCGGAGACGTTGAAAAAAATATAGGATATCTAATGAAAAAAGAAGTTCTGGCTTTGTCCCTGATGGCAGCCGCAGCGGCCGCCCACGCTCAGAGCAGCGTTACATTGTATGGTCGTATCGACAATGGTTTTCAGTACGAAAACGGTACTCCGGGCGGGCACTCGTATCAGGCTGAGAGCGGCGATTGGGGTTGCTCATGGTTCGGATTGCAAGGCGCGGAAGATCTGGGTGGCGGCACCAAGGCGGTCTTCCAGCTTGAAGGTCAGTTGAACACCTTCACCGGCGCTTCGGAAGGCAATCTGTTCGGCCGTCACGCTACTGTCGGGGTCACCAATGACTACGCCGGCCTGTTCAAGTTAGGTAATCTTGGCGCCGGCGAACTGTCGCAGGACAGCTGGGGCACGGATCCCCAACTGATGCAGCGCTACGCCATCTCGACGCTGGTGCGCGGCCGCAACTGGGCCAGTGCAAACAACGGCGCTGAGTACGATTCGCCAGTATGGGGCGGCCTGGCTTTCAAAGGTCAGTACGCGCTGACTAACAATACAAGCTGGAACTCGGCACCTGTCAATGCCGCTGGTGTTCCCACGGGCCAAGGCCGTACTGATGCTGTCGAAGCAATCTATACGGGCGGCGCCGGCGATTTCCGCGTGATCTATGACGAAGTCCGCGGTGCTGACGGTACGTTCAACAACGTCTATTCGGCTTCACGCTCGATCCTCGCCGGTGGCACCTTTGTCCTGGGTCCGGTGAAGTTCTACGGTGGCTACCAGCACCTGAGCGCGCCAAACGCGACGGATGCGAGCGTCGGCGTCACCGCTGCATCGCAACCAGACGGAATCGCCGCGCCGACGACGGTCGATCACGAATGGGTTGGTGTCCAGTGGCAGATCAACGCTGCTGCATCGGTCACGGGTGCGGTGTTCCACGCAAATGCGAACAACGGCAACGGCAATGCAACGCTGTACACGCTGGCGGCCACGTATAACCTGTCGAAGCGCACCTTCGTTTATACGGAAGCCGGTTACGTCCACAACAGCTCGACGTCGAACATCAACCTGGGTAACGGCCCGTACGGCAACAACAACTACGACCCAGCGACCAACACGTCGTCCAACGGCAATCCCGACTATGGTCACAGCCAGGTTGGCGTATTCGCGGGGATCATGACCTCGTTCTAAGCAAGGCAGCGGCCCCTGCGATCCAGCGATCGTAGTCGGCTGAATGTAGACAGTACCTTTTGTTTCTCTTTATTGGAGAGGCCGGAGCCACGTACCCTCCAACCCACGTGGCACCGGCTTTTTTTTTCAGGCAGCCAGTATCGTTTAATTCTTTTTACAGGCGACCGGCATTGTTTCATTCTTAGGGTTTTCTCGCGTTTGAAAGCGCTTTCAAGGTCGTTATGCTACGACCCATGAATGATGACAGCCTTGACCCGCCCAACGTCACGCTCACCGAAATTGCTCGGGAGGCCGGCGTTTCCCCCAGCACGGTATCGCGCATCCTGAACGGATCGGCGCGCGTCGCGCCTGAGAAGCAACGGGCGGTCGAGCAAGCAATTGCGCGGTTCAACTATCGGCCTAACGGGCTTGCGCGTAGCCTCGCGAGTGGAAAGACCGACACCATCGGCGTGTTGACGCAAACCATCTCGAGCCCGTTCTACGCCGAGTGGATGCGTGGCATAGAAGACGCGCTGCATGAACCGGGTTTGACGCCCATGTTCGTCAGCAGTCGCTGGAACGTCAAAGACGAAATTGCACGCATCGAACATTTTATCGAGCGACGCGTCGACGGCATCATCGTGCTGCACGCACAACTCAATGAACAAGTATTAGACGAGTATTCGCGGCGCGTGCCCATCGTGGCGCTTGGGCGTGCGCTATCGAGTACGGCCACCCTCGCGGGCTTGCCGGTCGACAATCTGCAGGGCGCGCGCGACGCGACCCAACACCTGATCGACCTGGGTCATCGCGAGATCGCTTTCATCGCCGGGCCGCCGAATCATTCGGATGCAATCGAGCGCCTGGTCGGCTACCGGATGACGCTCGAGGAAGCGGGCATCGACTTCGACGCCGATCGCGTCGAGCAGGCAGATTTCCTGGAAGCCGGTGGACTTGCCGCGATGGAACGATTGTTCGCGCGTGGCAAGTCGTTCAGCGCGGTTTTCTGCGCGAACGATCTCTCTGCCTACGGTGCGCGTCTCTCGCTGTTTCGCCATGGGCTGCGTGTACCAGAAGACATCTCGCTGGTTGGTTTTGACGATTTGCCGTCATCTTCGTACATGACGCCGCCATTGACTACGGTCCGTCAGCCAACCTACGAAATCGGCCGCCTGGCGGCCGAAGCGCTCATGCAATTGATCCACAAGGAATCCGTCATTCTGAAGCCGTTTCCGGTCACGTTCGTGACCCGGGAAACCACGCGGCAGATATCGCTGCCGGCTGGAGAAGGAGTTTTATCCGCATAGCTTGTGGAGGGCTATGTGGTGGGGGGAGGCAAAGCAGGGACGTACTGGACGACATTGCAAGCCGTCCGGCAATGAACTGACAACGAATGCCCGGTCGCATACCGGAACCGTTTCGCGTCGGCATAAAAACAGCTATATCAAACGTCACGAGTAGGAATCCGAAATGGTAATGAAAGTTTCGAAAGCCATTTTCAAGGCAAAGGCATGCGAACTGTTCCGGCACGTTGAGATGTTGGGAGAGCCGGTTGTGGTCACGGATCGCGGGGAGCCCACCATTGAAATTCGGCTTTACCGTAGCAAGCGCCAGGATCCACTTGGGTTACTACGGGCTTCCATTCTGCATTTCCATGTCGAGCATGCATCCGAGATCGAGCATGCATCCGGGATGGAGCACGCATCGGCGATGGAGCTTGTATCCGGGCCGGCTCTCGTAGAACAGGAAGATTGATGATTACGCTCGATACGTTTGCGCTGGTTTGCTGGCTAAGCGGGCAAAAATGCTTGAGCAAGGCAGCACGCAATGCGATCGATCGGGAACTGACCGGCGGCGACATCCTGATTTCGACCATCAGTGCGCTTGAAATCGCGGAATACGTCGAAGATGGTCGCCTCGGACTGACGATGGATACGCGAAGCTGGCTCTCGACATTTGCGTCTGTGGAAGGCGTGCGGATGGTTCCGGTGGATACCGAGATCGCGTTTCGCGCGGCCACGTTGTCGTCGGCGCTCTCGTCCCACCAGAGGTTGATCGTTGCAACCGCGCGGACCTTCGGCGGCGCGCTTGTTACGCCCGATGCCAAGGTGCGCGCGCTGACCCACGTGGAGACGATCTGGTGACGTGCGCCAGTCGGGTTCGGCATGCTTTAGCTCGCCGGTTCCCAGCGACTGTCGTGCCGCGCTCGCGCAGCGTACGTGCTCCGGCTACCGTGCGGCGAGGCGCGTCAGGACGTGGCTGTGCGAGTTGGGCGCTTGCGCTCTGTCCGACGCCCGCTGCGCGAGTTCGTTGGGGCGGGTCCGGTGGAGTCGCGTACGACGAGTTCTGCAGGAAGGATGATGCGTTGCGAGGCCGCGTCGATGCCCGCGATTTGCGCGAGCAGCGTATTGACCGCCGAGCGCGCCATCTGCTGGAACGGCTGGCGGATCGTCGTGAGCGCCGGGTGGAATTGTTCGGACATCGGGATGTCGTCGAAGCCGATCACCGAGATGTCGCCCGGCACGTGCAAGCCGGCCTCCCTAAGGGCGGCGATGACGCCGAACGCGCTCTGATCATTTGCACTGAAGATCGCAGTCGGGGGATTCGCGAGGTTGAGGAGATCGAAGGTGGCATCGAACGCCATCATCTGCGAAAGATCGCCGGCCGCGACCAGTGCCTCTTCGCGCGGCAACCCGAGTCGGGCCAGGGTGTCGTGATAGCCGCGCTGCCGGTCGCGTACCCCTTCGATGGTTTCGTCGCCCGCAAGGAATGCAATGCGCTTGTGGCCGAGTCCCGCGAGATGCTCGACCGCGAGACGGGCGCCGCCGTAGTTGTCGATCGATACCGATGGAAAGCCGGTCAGCGTGCCGCGCTGATCGACAACGACGACCGGCACCTTCGCGGTCGCCAGCGCGTCGAGACAAAGCGATTCGCGAGGCAGGATCGCGAGTATGCCGTCCGAGAACTGCTGGATCAGTCCAAGCACGTCGTGATGCGTATGGCGATCCTCGTCGAATACGGTATAGACCAGGATCTCGCAGCCCGCGCTGCGTGCCGCGCGACCCGCGCCGAGAATCAGTTCACTGGCGAACTGGGTGTCCAGCGACGGCGTGATGATGCCGATGATGCCGTTACGGCCACCCGAGAGTTTCTGCGCGGTACGGTTGACGGCATATCCGATGTCCGAAGCAATCCTCAGCACTTCGTCGCGGGTTGCCCGGGACACGCCGGGGCGGCTGTTGAGTGCGCGCGAAGCGGTCATCTGGGACACGCCTGCGAGCTTGGCGACATGCTCGAGCGTGGGCGTCTGCTTTGCCATGCTTGACGAGGTTTTACGAGTGGCCATAGCTGAATGAATGCGTGGTTAACGTTAGCGGTATCGTCTCTGTGCCGGTCATTCTACCAGAGGTAGCTGGGCCCACGTTCCTATCGGCGGGCAGGTCTTCCGCACCGCGGCGCATGCCAGATGAGGTTTCTATCACCAGTACGGACGGGGAACGAAGCGACGAGGGAAACCCCGCATAGCGATAGTTGACATATAGTTCTAACATTTGTTAACGTTAAGGCTAACGTTAGATGTTTGGTTAATTCAAATATTCATGAGAGGGGACACACAATATGGCGTACCCGGCTTTTTCTAAAGCGCGGTCAATGGTGGGCGCCACGGCGCTCTTTTGCTCGGTGTCTGTCGTATCGACAGCCGCATTTGCACAAACCACCAAGACGATTACAGAGTGGGACCAGCAGACCAACGCCACTTCAACCAAAGTGCTGAGGGATGCAGCCGACCGCTTCGAGCATCAAAATCCGGGCTTTAAGGTCGAGGACTCACACGTCCTGAACGAGGCATACAAGACCAAGCTGAAGGTGGCATTCGGCGCAGGCGAGCCGCCATGCGTGTTCGAATCGTGGGGTGGCGGCCCATTGCATGAATATGTGAAAGCCGGACAGGTCGTCGACCTGACGCCGTATCTGCAAAAAAATCCAGCGTATCGCGATCGTTTCCTGACCACTTCCTGGGACGCGGTTACGTACGATAAGAAGCAGTACGGGGTGGCTGCGGAAAACGCATCCGCGGCCGTGATTTTCTATAACAAGGAACTGTTCAAGAAATACGACCTGACTCCGCCCGCTACGTGGGATCAGTTGATGCATGTGGTCAAGGTGCTGAACTCGCACGGCGTAGCGCCGTTCGCGCTGAGCAACAAGAACAAATGGACCGGTTCGATGTACTACATGTACCTCGTCGACCGGATCGGCGGTCCCGAGGTCTTCCGCAAGGCAGTGGACCGCTCGCCTGGCGGCAGCTTCGACGATCCGGCTTTCGTCGAAGCCGGCAAGTACATCCAGGATCTGGTGAAGGCGGGCGGATTCGCGCAGGGCTTCAACGGTCTTGACTACGACGTTGGTGCGTCGCGCCGTCTGATGTATTCGGACAAAGCGGCAATGGAATTGATGGGGGGCTGGGAGGCATCGACGATCGCGAATGAAGATCCCGCGTTCGCCAGCAAACTCGATTTCTTTCCGTTCCCGAGCGTACCGGGCGGAAAGGGCGATCCGCGCGATGTGATCGGCACCGTGGGCGACGGCTTCATGAGCATCTCGACGGAGTGTAAGGATCCGGCGGCAGCGTTCAAGCTGATCCAGTCGATGACCGACGACACGTCGATGCAAGGGCGTGTTCTCGACAAGAAGATTCCGCCTGTCAAGAACATCACCATCACCGATCCGTTCCTGAAGCGCCTGCAGGCATTGATCACCGAGGCGCCGAACGTGCAGCTCTGGTACGACCAGGAGTTGCCGCCGAAGCTGGGCGAACTGCATAAGGATACGTCGCAGGAGTTGTTCGGCCTGTCGCTGACCCCTGAAGCAGCCGCACAGCAAATGGAAGTCGCCGCGAAAGCGGGAAGCTAACCCTTAGTTGCAAGAGGAGCCCGGCCGCGTCGTTCGACGTGGGCCGGGAGAAACTATCTGTGAATATTGCACTCTCTGCCGCGCCCGCCAAGCGAGCACGTATTTCCCCGCAGTGGCTGGTGATCGCCGTCTTTCTCGCTCCTGCGGTGGGGCTCCTGGCGATATTCCTGCTGTATCCGTTGCTCTCCAGCCTGCGGCTTTCGCTAGTCGACTGGAGTGGGCTCGGCAATCATTCTCGTTTCGTCGGGTTCGCCAATTGGCGGCTTCTCGCGCACGATACCGTCTTCTGGCAATCCCTTTGGAACAACGTGCTTCTCGCGGCTGCGTCAGTCGTGATCGAGCTGCCCATCTCGTTGGCGCTGGCAGTCCTACTGGAAAAGGCGGGGCGCGGCTCGCGCATTCTCAAGATCCTTTATTTCCTGCCGCTATTGATGTCGAGCGTCGCGATCGGCGTGTTGTTCAAGAACGTCTACGATCCGAACTTCGGCCCGCTGAATGTCGCGCTGCGCGCAATGGGCCTGGGTTCGTTTGCGCAGGACTGGCTGGGCGACACGCACCTCTCACTGGCTTCCACGATCGCCGTGATCTGCTGGCAAAACGTCCCGTTCTACATGATCCTGTTCCTCGCAGGACTGTCGTCGATGGCCGCCGAATTGCACGAAGCGGCCCGTCTGGACGGCGCCTCGGAATGGACGATCTTCTGGCGCATCAAGCTTCCGCATTTGCAAGGCGCGATCCGCACGGCAGTGCTCCTGTCGGTGCTTGGCTCATTGCGTTATTTCGACCTGATCTACGTGATGACGGGTGGGGGTCCGGAAGGCTCATCGGAACTCATGGCGACATACATGTACCGGACCGTGTTCAGCTCGTTCCAGCTCGGTTACGGCAGCACGATCGGTTCAGCGATGTTCATCATCGTCTCCCTTGTTGCCGCCGTTGCGTTGCGCATGACGCGTCGTTTTGAAACAGAGGTTTGAGCATGGCTGCTGAAGCGAATCGCTTTCATTTCCCAAGAATCCGCATTGGTGTGCCGTTGCTGGGCCTGATCTGGCTCGCGGTAACGACGCTGCCCTTTTTGTTCGTCATCGTGACGAGCCTGAAAACGCAGGAGGAAACGTTCTCGGCGCCGGTCTGGGCGCTGCCGGCGCATCTTTACTTCGGTAACTATTTGGCGGTGTTGCACGGCCCCTATTTCACCTACTTCATGAATAGCTTCTTCGTGGTGGGTGTATCAGTGGTGCTTATCGTCCTGCTTAGCGCGATGGCGGCCTATGTATTCGCCCGTATGCGCTTTCGCTTGAACAAGTTTCTGTTCGGACTGGTGGTCGCCGGCATGATCGTGCCATTGCATGCGACGCTCGTACCGATCTATCTGCTCACGCGCAACCTCGGGATATACGACACCCAGTTCGCGCTGATCGGGCCGTATGTGGCGCTCAGCCTGCCGATCTCAATCTTCATCCTGACGGAGTTCATGCGCCAGATCCCGCATGAACTTGAGGAGGCCGCGCAACTGGATGGTTGTGGTCCATTCAAGATTTTCTGGCGCATTTTCTTCCCGCTTTCCACTCCGGGGTTGGCGACGGTGGCGATCTACAACGGCATCGCGCTGTGGAACGAGTTCATCTTCGCGTACATGCTCACGTCGACAACCGCGCATCGCACACTGCCGCTCGCGATATGGGATTTCCAGGGGCAATATTCGTCGAACATTCCGGCCATGCTGGCGGTCGTCACGATGACGTCGCTGCCGCTCATCGTGGCCTATGCGTTTGGGCAGGAGCGCTTGATCAAGGGCATGATGGCCGGCTCCCTTAAGGGCTGATGGTCAGAGATAAAGCGCAATAAACAGCGGTTAACAGAGGTCAGCCAGCCGGAGCAGGCGTTGCAGCCGGTGCTGGCGGCTGGACAGTCGAGCTTAAGCGAACACCCGTATTTCTACTGCGAACACAACGAGCTATGGCAAGCATTACCCTGACTAATGTACAGAAGGCATTCGAACGCAATTCACCGATCATTCGCAACGTCCATCTTGAGGTCGGCGACAATGAGTTTTGCGTATTTCTCGGGCCGTCGGGATGCGGAAAGTCGACGTTGCTGCGGATGGTGGCCGGTCTTGAATCGATCACCGACGGCGAGTTGCGCATCGACGGCCGGCTGATGAACAACGTGCCGCCCGCGCAGCGCCGTGTCGCCATGGTGTTCCAGAACTATGCGTTGTATCCGCATATGAGCGTCTACGAAAACATGGCTTTCGGACTGCGTCAGGCGAAGATGGACAAGGCGACGATCGACAGCAAGGTACGGCGCACGGCTGCCACGCTGCAACTCGACACTCTCCTGGAACGCCGACCTGCCGCTTTATCCGGCGGCCAGCGGCAGCGCGTGGCGATCGGCCGGGCAATCGTGCGTGAACCGGGTGTGTTCCTGTTCGACGAGCCGTTGTCGAATCTCGATGCAACGCTGCGCGTGCAGACCCGCATCGAGATTGCGCGACTGCACCGGGAATTCCGCCAGGCGAGTGCGATTTACGTGACGCACGACCAGATCGAGGCGATGGCGCTTGCGGACAAGATCGTGCTGTTGCACGCCGGGGCGGAAATGGAGAAACACGGCAGCATTGCGCAGGTCGGTGAGCCGCTGGATCTGTATCACCGGCCAAAGAGCCGCTTCGTGGCGGGCTTCATCGGTTCGCCGAAGATGAACTTCCTGCCGGGTTTTGTGACGGCGATTGACAGCAACGGCATCGAGGTTGAACTGACGAGCGGCGAACGCGTGCAGGCGCAGGTTGACGGCCGGAACGTGAGTGTCGGCATGAAGGTCACGCTGGGCATCCGACCCGAACACCTGGGTCTTGCCGCGGGTCGCCCGGGCGCTCAGACAATTCGCTGCGTGGTGCGGCTGGTGGAGCGAATGGGCGAGCACAGCTATGTGCATATTGAAGGTGGCAACGGCGACGGCAAGATGCTGATCGCCAAATTGCCGGGCAACGGGGGTGTGGCGCTCGATGATCGAATCGAGCTCGCCCTGGCGCCGGACGCATGCCACGTGTTCGACGAAGAGGATTTCGCGCTGCCACCCCTGCACTGATTTTTGGCTTCCGATCCTGGCAATGAATTTCGGGTCATCTCACTATTTGGAAAATTAAAAGGACTGCGAAATATAGAAAGGAAGATGGAACGCGTGGAAGTAACTAAAACGACACGACACCGTTTCCTGCAGTTGCGGCGACCCAAGCGGAATTGATGGCGCCACGCCCGCTTTGCACACCAGGATCATTTAAAGGAGTTTTAGATGTTGCTTGACCAAAGTAAGATTCCGCTCTACCGCAACCCCGCAGCCGCTGTGGACGAGCGCGTTTCCGACTTGCTGGCACGTATGACGCTGGACGAGAAAATTGCCCAGCTACACGCCGCGTGGCTGAAGTTGTCTTCCGATGGCAACCACGAATCGCGTTCCGTGGATTTCGCGCATGGCGATGCCGCCATCTCGGTCGAGACCCTGCTTCAACACGGTCTGGGTCAGATTACGCGTCCGCTCGGGACGCACACGGTCGATCCGAAAGAAGGCGTGCGCGCGCTCAACGCGTTGCAACGACAGATGGTGGAGAACACGCGCCTGGGTATTCCGGTGATGTCCCACGAAGAATGTCTGGTGGGCCTGATGATCAAGGACGCCACGCTGTTTCCGTCACCCTTGAACTATGCGGCGACGTGGAATCCGGGTCTTGTCGGGCGGGTGGGGCAGATCATCGGCGAAC
>NZ_JBAUSA010001167.1:0-1779 GCF_049581465.1 Caballeronia sp.
CGGTATTCGGGTGAATGCGGTGGCGCCCGGTTTGATCGAGACCGATCTGCTGGCGGATCTCCCCAACGACATCATCGCCGCACGTCGCGCGCAGACCGCGTTGCGCAGGCTTGGCACAGCGACTGAGGTAGCGACGGCAATCCGCTTCCTGCTTAGCGACGAAGCGTCTTTTATCACCGGACAAGTGCTGGGTGTCGATGGAGGTCTGACCTTATGAACACATTCGGCGCCAATGCTTGCCTGATCGATGCAGCTAGCGGCCTGAGCTTGCGCGGCCTCACGCTCGAAGCACGAATCCACGCGATGGAGAACGAACTGCACGCGATGCCGGCCGGGCTGATCTTGTTGCCCGCGCCATGGACCATCGATACCGTGTGCCGTTATCTCGCCGCGTTTCGCCAGGGTCGAGCGCTCGCGTTGCTTGATGCGGGCATAGAGCCGGACACGCTGATGGAACTGATCGCGCGATTCGAACCGGCGGGTCTGTGGCAGCCGGGGATCGATGAGCCCGCGCCAGCGGGTTATCGAAATGTCGATCATGGGTGGATCAGGCAGACGGGCGCGGCTGACGTTCATCCCGATCTGGCCTTGCTGCTGACTACCTCCGGTTCGACCGGCGCGGCCCGCATGGTGCGTCTTTCGCGTCGGGGTGTACTCGCCAACGCTGAAGCTATCGTGGGCGCGCTTGCGATCACCGACGCTGAAATAGCGCCGACCAGTCTGCCGTTCTACCTGGGCTATGGCTTGTCGGTGCTGAACAGCCATTTGCTCGCGGGAGCTACTGTGGTGGTGAACGCGTATCCGGTGATCGGCGCGGACTTCTGGGCGTGTGTCGATCGCTACGGCGCGACGTCCTTTGCTGCTGTGTCGCACACCTATGAATTGCTCTCGCGCTTGCGATGGACGCCGTCGGTGCATCCCAGCCTGCGCACGATGACGCAATCCGGCAGTCGCATGCGGCCTGAACTGATAGGGCAACTTGTCCGTGACGTCGGCCGCTCGGGAGGCCGTTTCTTTCTCATGTACGGGCAAACGGAAGCAACGGCCCGGATGGCGGTGCTGCCTGCGCATCGGATTATGGAAAAACTCGCTTCGGTCGGCTTGCCGGTGCCAGGCGCAGGGTTATCGGTTCGCGTTGAATCGGGCGAGTTGACGCGCCAACCGGACCTCGTAGGTGAAGTTGTTTTTCGCGGCCCGGGCGTCATGATGGGTTACGCCGATACCGCCTCCGACCTCGTTCGCGGCGACGATTCCCGCGGCGTGCTGCATACGGGTGACATCGGCCGCTTCGACGAGGAGGGTTATCTCTATCTCGAAGGTCGTCTCAAGCGGATTGCCAAGCTATTCGGACAACGTATCAATCTGGACGCCGTCGAACGCATCGCCGCCGAAGCGGGCGCTGAAGGCGCGACGATCGCCGTGTCGCGTAACGATGAAGCGATCGTATTGTGGTGCGAAGGCGAGGCTGAACCGCAACGGCTGGAACTTGTTTCGCGCAGTGTCGCAGAACGATTGGGCGTGAACCGGCATGGCGTGGTTGCACGCGGAATCGATAAATTGCCGCTGCTGCGTAATGGCAAGATCGATTACCGGTCGTTGGTTCGCGCGGCGATTGAAGATCAGGCGGCGACATGATCCGGCTGCTCTTTCCGATGGGCGCCCCGCTTGAAGCGTTGGCGTTGCTTGAGTCGATGCGCGATCCTTTGAGTGATCCGAAGTTTGGCCCGCCGTTGCAAGCCGGCGATGAACGCATGCTCGATTTCCTCGATGCAGTCGGCC
>NZ_JBAUSA010001168.1:0-1940 GCF_049581465.1 Caballeronia sp.
GCGTCGAATTGAGCGTCGCTTATCCCCTGATGGTAGCGGTGACGATCCTCGAAATTCTGCTGTTCGGCGTCGCATCCGGCGAAGTGATGTCGCTTCGAACACTCGCGGGAGCGGCGCTTCTTCTCGTCAGCGTACTGATGCTGTACCTGCCCGCTGCGTCAACCGCCTGACAGCGCAGCGGTTGGTCTTTTTCCTTCTGAGTGCCGCCAACCGGGGAATTCAATGTTGAACACGTCGACGATACGCACCAAGGCGACACTGCGCCTCAGCACCGTCGCGGGCTTGTTGGTAATACTTGCCTTGGGCATGCTCGCGGCGCGCATGCCGCATATATTCAGGGAATTTCGCGCCAACCCGCCCGACGCGTTCAGCGACTTCAATAACTACCTGTACGCATTTACCACGGTGCTGAACCAGCCGTTCGATGCGTCGCTGATCTACGATCGCGACGGTCTCTTTGCGTTCCTGCATGCCATGGGGTCCCAGCATATCGGTGTGGACAGCTTTTATGCCTACCCTCCGCAGTTCGCTCTGCTCTTCTCGCGACTCGCCCTGTTTGCGCCGCTCACCGCAAAGGCGATCTGGGTGCTCGCGTCCATCGCCCTATGTGCGACCGGTGTCGTCCTGGTCGTAAAAATGGCCTACCGTGGCAACAAGCCTGGGGTAGCTGTGCTGCTCGTTGCGATCGCCCTGCTGAGCCGGCCCCTACTGGATGATGTCTACTGGGGCCAGTCGAACGAATTGCTGTTCTTCCTGCTAGCCGCAACGTTTTTCCTCATCGAGCGGGGAAATCGCTACCTTGCCGGCCTGTTCCTCGCGCTTGCCGTCGTGCTCAAAGTGACACCTCTTGCGGTGGCCGGCTTGCTGTTGCTTCGCCGCGAATGGCGAACGGTGATTGCAACCATCGGGTTCTCGATCATCATCACTGCGTTCACGGTGTCTCAGTTAGGTTTTCGCGTTTTGTGGCATTACCTCACCTCGGACATGTCGCGCCTCAATAACCAGAACATGTCGATCGGCGGCGCGCCGTTCAACAATTCCGTTAGGGGTGCGTTGCAGACAGTTATGGGAAACGTCGGCATGCCGGTATCCGCTACGACGCTTGCAATCACTTCATTGGTGTTCGCGGCGGCCACGTGCTTGCTTGCTGCATACCTTGTGTTCAGGCGCCACGAAGATCGGCGCATTGACTACGCGCTTGCAGGGGCGACCATGCTGGTCGCCTCCCCAATGCTCGAGTCCGTGCATCTGGTTGTCGCGCTGATTCCACTGTTGATCCTGTTTGGAACGGCTTTCGAGCATCACAGCCGTCGCGTCTCCGCATTGGGTCCCAGGACAGAAATTCTGCTCGGCGCGCTTGCCGTGGTGTTGCTGATGTTCGCGCCGAGGCTCGTCACGTACACGATCGCGATACTGATCATCTACGGACTGTGCGTCGCGCGGTACTTTCCGCCTTCGATCGGACTCCGACGCAATGTCGGACGGCCCTTTGCCTGAGAAGTCCCCGCGCCGCTCTCGCCATCATCCGGAGTCGGCACTCGGGGAAACAGCGGACGCCCGTCAGGCGCGCGTAATCAGGAGTTCGGCGATTGCTTTGCGGCGATTTTCGATCGCACGCTGATCGCGAACCGACGAAGTCTGCTGTCAGAGTTGCGCCACCCGGAGGAAATGATCCTGCTCACCGGCCTGACGGCAACCATCAGCCGCCCGATAATCTCGTTCTTTCTACGCAGAATGGGCTTTTCAATCACATGCCATGAAAATGCCGCATAGGCTAACCCGACGCAGAGCGTGAACGCGATGGAGAGCCACCACACGCGGTGCTGCGGAAACAGCAGTGCGTAGGTCTGCTGGATCGGAAAAGCGAACAAATAAAGTCCGTATGAGTAATCTCCGCGCATCAGGAAGGTGTATTTCGGCGGGTTGAGCAAGCCGAGGTA
>NZ_JBAUSA010001169.1:0-3655 GCF_049581465.1 Caballeronia sp.
CGTTCAGCGAACTGAGCACGTGGCCGTTTCCATCCATTCATGAAATCTTTCACGACATTAAAGAGCGGGAAGCACCCCGCCACGAGCACTGGAGCACGATCGAATCAACAGAGCTCCTGCTCAGTTATGACGTGTCGCCTCTCGCACGCCGTCTGTACGACAAGCCGACATTGATGGTGGTCGCAGAAGGGGACGAGATCACCCTATGGGACCTGGAGATTGCTGTGTTCAACAGCATTCCGTCCGCGCGCAAGAGGTTGGCCGTGCTGCCGAAGGTTTCTCACATGAGCCTGTACTCGAAGCAGAACGATCTCGCGGTCGCGGGCGGTCTCGCTGCGGAGTTTGCCGCCGAGCATCTGGGCGCGCGATAGTCCTCGTTGAGGCCGGATTGGGTCTCCCCATGCAAACTGTTGATAAAGAAGCCGATGTCTACCCTGTCACGCGAGCTGGAGTTTCAGCTCCATGAGGTTCTGAACGTCGAGTCTTTCTCGCGTAGGCCACGCTATGAAGGTCAAACGCGGGAAGATTTCGATTCCATCCTGTCAGCGGCTGAACGTCTGGCCGCCGACTTCTTTGCGCCGCATTATGCAAAGGGCGACGCGAATGAGCCACAGTTTGTTGACGGGAACGCACGAACGATCCCTGAAACTGGAGAGGCGTGGCGGGCGTTCGCGGCGGCGGGGTTTCTTTCGGCGCATTGGAGCGCGGACGAAGGTGGAATCCAGCTTCCGGAGCCAATATTTCGGGCTGCGATGGCGCACTTCTTCACAGCGAACGCGCCAACCGCAGGCTACCCGTTTCTGTCCATTGGTGCTGCAAACCTTCTTCGCGCATTCGGTACAGCTGAACTAAAGTCGCAATATCTTTCTGCAATGGCAGATGGTCGGTGCGCGGGAACGATGGCGTTGACGGAACCGGGGCAGGGTTCGGCGTTGGGAGACATCAAAACGGTTGCGGTTCCTTCGGACGATGGTACGTACCGGATTGCCGGACAAAAGATGTTCATCTCAGGGGGGGACCAGGACTTTACCGAGAACATCGTGCATATGGTCCTCGCCCGTATCAAGGGCTCACCTTCCGGTGTGAAAGGGATATCCCTGTTTCTTGTTCCCAAGTTTTTGCCGGGTAGCGGCAAGCGCAACGATGTAGCACTCGCGGGGCTCATTCACAAGATGGGCTGGCGCAACACGACCTCAACGGTACTGTCGTTCGGAGAGAACGGGGGCGCGGTGGGATGGCTTCTTGGGGAGGCCAATCGAGGGCTCGCTCACATGTTTCAGTTGATGAATGAGGCGCGCATTGGTGTCGGGCTGATCGCGTCGAGCCTCGCTTATCGTGGATTTACCGAATCATTTGAGTATGCCCGGCAGCGTCCACAGGGGCGACTTCCGTCGTCGAAGGATCCGCTATCACCGCAAGTGACCATCGTCGGGCATGCGGACGTCCGCCGGCTTCTCCTGACGCAGAAGGCGGTGGCCGAAGGATCACTTTCATTGTGTCTGCATGCAAGCGCCTGGTTCGAAGATGAGCAGACGCATCCGGATCCCGCTGTTCGTGCGTCTGCCGGGCTGCTGTTGGATCTCATAACGCCGGTTGTCAAATCTTGGCCATCGAAACATGGCTGTCGATCCAACGAAGCTGCGATTCAGGTGCTCGGTGGGTCTGGGTATACACGCGAATACCCTCTGGAGCAGCTTTACAGGGACCAGCGTCTAAACCCCATCCACGAAGGCGCCGAGGCAATCCACGGTATTGACCTGCTGGGCCGAAAGATTGGGGCGAACAATTCCGGATTCCAAACGTTCCTGTCGGTGGTGCGCGAGGAGACGGGTCAAGTGCCATCGTCGCTGGAGAACCTGGCAGCTCGCCTGCAGGATGTCCTGTGTTCTCTGGAGTCCGTGACTTCGCGGGTTCTGCGTGGCCTCGCAACCGACCCGGACGCGGCACTCGCTAACGCTACTGAGTACCTCGATGCGTTCGGCCGCATATGCATCGCCTGGATGTGGCTCAAGCAGGCAAAAGTCGCGGCAGCGGCAGTTGCCGAATTTACTTCGGACGACCCCCGCTCCAATTACTACCACGGCAAGCTGCAAGCAGCTCAGTTCTTCTACGAATGGGAACTTCCGGCCGCAGTGGCGCAACTGGAACTGGTGGGCTCCGCAAACAGGACAGCCCTGGAGATGAGGGAAGAATGGTTCATCGGATAGATGTGGAGAACCGTGATGGCATTGCTGTGGTTTCGATCCTTAACGCACCGGTCAATGCCTTATCGGCAGATGTACGCGAGGATCTGTTCGTAGCGCTGAGTTCCTTGCAGAATGACCGATCTGTACTCGCGGTTGTTATCACGGGCGCTGGCCGCTGCTTCAGTGCCGGAGCGGATATCAACGAGTTTCGAGCTGCACCGGGAGCATTCGCGGCGAAGCGCGATCCAGTTGAGATTGGTCGATTGCTCGATGGATTTTCAAAGCCGGTTGTCGCGGCCATTAATGGACCGGCGCTTGGCGGCGGCCTTGAACTGGCAATGTCGTGTCATTGGCGCGTAGCGAGTCGCGACGCCGCGCTGGGACTGCCCGAGATCTCGCTGGGATTGCTTCCGGGAGCAGGAGGGACTCAGCGACTACCGCGTCTCGTAGGTGTCAAGAATGCACTCGATATGATGCTGACCGGCAAGAAGGTCGTGGGTTCTGAGGCGCGCGAAATTGGGCTGGTGGATGCCGTTACCGAAGGCAGTGTAGTGGATGCCGCTGTCTCCTTTATATACGAGGCATTTGCTTCCCGTAAGGTACCCAATGGGGCTAGCACGGTTGTTCTCTCGGGCCTGGGGGATGCATATCGCCGCATGATAGATGACGCGCGTGCACGTGCTATGGGCATGAAGGCCAAACGTTTTGCTGCCGAAAAGATTATCGACTGCACGTTGAGCGCCATTCAACTGGCATTTCCCGAGGGATTGGCGCTGGAGCGAAAGGCGTTTGAAGAGTGCCTGTCATCACAGGAGGCAGGCGCTTTGCAGCATGGTTTCTTCGCATCACGGGCAGCCGGACGGGCAGACCGTGACCGTGCCGTGCCGAGAGGTATCCAGGTGGTGGGTGTCGTCGGTGCCGGAACGATGGGGCAGGGCATCGCTATGAGCTTCGCGACCGCGGGACTCACGGTCCGCATTGTCGACATCAGCGAAGAACGGGCACAAAGGGCTGCAAATGCCATTCGGGCTGAGTACCAGCGGCAGGTTGAGCGGGGACGGTTGCGGCAGGTCGAGGCGGCTTCCTGTATTGCGCGGCTGAGCGCGTTTTCCTCGATCGATGCCGTGTCTTCATGCGACCTCGTTGTCGAGGCCGTATTCGAGGACCTGGAAGTGAAGCTCGATATGAGCGCGAAGCTGGGCAAGGTATGTCGTGAAGGCGCCATTATTGCCAGCAACACGTCGACACTCGACATCAACCGGCTCGCTGAAGCGAGCGGTCGACCTCAGGATTTCCTGGGGCTGCACTTTTTCAGTCCGGCAAATGTGATGCGCCTGGTGGAGGTCATCAGAGGCGAAAAGACCAGTCCTGATGCGATTGCAACAGTGGTTGGGGTGGTCCGTTCGATGAACAAAGTTCCTGTTGTGTGCGAGGTCTGCTGGGGCTTTGTAGGCAACCGGATGCTGGAG
>NZ_JBAUSA010001170.1:0-1944 GCF_049581465.1 Caballeronia sp.
GTCTCGCAAATCGTCTCGAACAACTACCAGGGCGCTCAACTGGGCGGCCGCGCTTTCGTCAAGGCGATGGGCGAGAAGGGCAACTACGTCGAACTGGTTGGACGGGAAGCCGACATCAACGCCGGAATCCGTTCGAAGGGTTATCACGACGTGATCGACCAGTTTTCGAACATGAAGCTGGTCGAGCGCCAATCGGCTAACTGGAGCCAGACGGAAGCGTACAGCGTGATGGAAACGATTCTGCAGAGCCATCCCGATCTGAAAGGCGTGATCGCCGGCAACGACACGATGGCGATGGGCGCCTCCGCCGCGTTGAAGGCGGCCAAGCGCGACGATGTCATCGTGGTGGGCTTTGATGGCAGCAACGATGTGCGCGACGCCATCGAGCGCGGCGACATTCGTGCGACCGTGCTGCAACCGGCCGCGCTGGCCGCCACGCAAGCCGTCGATCAGGCCGACAAGTTCCTGAAGACCGGTTCCACCGGCAAGCCGGAAAAGCAGTTGATCGACTGCTCGCTGATCACCAAGATGAACGCGAAAAAGCTGGACATGTTCGCGTTGCGTTGACCTGATCCTGCCGGGGCCTGTGAGAGGTCAAGGCCCCGGACAATGAGCGCCTGGACACCAAGAGGTTATCCATGAGAGGCTGGCTATGCGCGGTGCTGGTACTCGCCGCAGCCACGAGCCTGCAAGGCTGCAAGCTCGTGAAAAATGAACCTGGGGTCTCTAAAGGATCGTCCGACCCTTACGCATCGTCCTATGACCCGAACACCGCGGTCGCGTCGATGTGGTCGACGAAAATCCTGCCGGACATCGAAAAGCGTGCCACCGCGTTCGACACATTGCGCGACGCAGTCAGCACCGATCCGGACGCGACGGGCAAGAAATACGGCTATCGAGGTAAGGACGACGGCGCGCCGTGGAACTTCCCAACCCGGTTGCATGGAACCATCGTATCGGTCGATACGAGCTCCAGCCAGGGGACAATCGGCGTGGATACGAGCGGCAAAGGCAAGGCTGACGTGATCGTCGATATTGGCCCAACAGTGCTCGGCACGGCATTGCGCGATTCGCTCGACTTCGTGTCGTTTTCCGATTTCAAGAACCAGATCGATTACGCCCGCTTCGGCACCGCGCTGAACGCGTATGCCGTTACGCACGTGATGGCGCCAGTGCCACGGAGTGGCCTGCAAGGCAAGCAGATCACGGTCACTGGCACATTCTCCCTTGACGGCACGAGCGATCACCCAGAAGTGGTGCCTGTCGTCATCGTGCTAGGGGATAAATCATGAGCGCGCTAGACACGCACGACGATGTCATCCTGAGCGTCGAGGGCGTGACCAAGGTCTATCCCGGCACGATTGCGCTGAAAGACGTCAATTTCGCCGTGCGCCGCGGCGCAGTCAACGTGCTGGTGGGGGAAAACGGCGCGGGCAAGTCGACCATGATGAAAATCATCGCCGGCGCGGAGCAGCCCACGGCCGGGCGTGTGCTGCTCGAAGGCGTTCCGGTCGAACTGACGAGCAGTGCGCAAGCGCTGGAACTCGGCATTGGCATCGTGTATCAGGAACTGAACCTGTTTCCTAACCTGTCCATTGCGGAGAACGTGTTCATCGCTCGCGAAATCACGCGGGCTGGCATTGATATCGACGCCGACGCGCAACGCGCAAAAGTGCGCGAACTGCTCGCGCGTCTGGAGTTGAACGTCAGCCCGGACACGCTGGTGGAAGACTTGCGCATAGGCCAGCAGCAACTTGTCGAAATCGCCAAGGCGCTGGCTCAGGACGCGCGCATCCTGATCCTCGACGAACCCACCTCCGCGTTGAGCGCTGCAGAAGTCGACGTGCTGTTTCAGGTCATCGCGGATTTAAAGTCGCAAGGGGTCGCGATTGTCTATATCTCGCACCGGCTGGAGGAACTGATCCGCATCGGCGATTACATCAC
>NZ_JBAUSA010001171.1:0-8587 GCF_049581465.1 Caballeronia sp.
CCCGGGACGACCACTACACCGGGCACGACCCCGTCCACGCCGGGTGGAACGACTACGGGCTCGACACCGCCTGTTGTGCGGGCCTACGCGACCGACGTGCTAATGCACCACAACGACCTGGCACGAACAGGTCAGATGCTCGCGGAAACGACGCTCACGCTGGCCAATGTCAACTCGACCACGTTTGGCAAGCTGCGCGTCCTGCCAGCCGACGGCAAGGTCGACGGGCAGCCGCTCTTCGTGACGAATCTGACGATGGGCACGGCCGTGCATAACGTCGTCTATGTTGTCACGGAGCACGACAGCGTCTACGCGTACGACGCAGACAGCGGTGCGGCATTGTGGCAAAAATCGCTGGCGGGTCCGGGCGAAACTTCTAGCGCCGACCCCGGCTGCACGGACCTCACGCCGGAGATCGGTATCACGTCGACGCCGGTCATCGACCGCTCGCGCGGCCCGAATGGCGTGCTGTACGCTGTGGCCATGACGAAGGATGCCGGCGGGAACGTCCATCACCGGTTGCACGCGATCGATCTTGCGACAGGAGCCGAACTGTTCGGCGGACCGACCGAAATCGCCGCAACCTATCCGGGCAACGGCGCGGAAGGCGCCAATGGCCTCCTTACGTTCACGCCCGCCCTGCACACCGTGCGCGCCGCGCTGACGCTGGTCAACGGCAACATCTACATGGGCTGGACCGCGCACTGCATGTCCGGACCCTACGTCGGCTGGCTGATGACCTACAGCGCAGAGACGTTAAAGCAAACCGGCGTGCTCCCTGTCACCCCGAACGGTAGCCAGGGATCGATCTGGATGGCCGGATCGGGCATGGCGTCGGACGGAACATCGATCTATTTTATCGACGGCAACGGTACGTTCGACACGACGCTCAACGCCCAGGGGTTTCCAGCCGACGGCGATTTGGGCGACGCCTTCATCAAGCTCTCGGCCACCCCGACGCCGGTCGCAACCGACTACTTTGCCATGTTCGACGTCGTGGCCCAAGCCGCGGCGGATAACGATTTCGGCTCCGGCGGAGCTATGCTGCTGCCTGACCAGACCACGTCGTCCGGCATGGTCAAGCATCTGGCTGTCGGAGCGGGCAAGGACAACAATATCTATGTGGTCGATCGCGACAACATGGGCAAGTTCAATCCGGTGACCAACAACATCTGGCAGGAGGTGACCGGCGCGCTGGCCGGCGGTATCTGGGGTTCGCCGGCGTATTTCAATGGTGTCGTCTACTACGGCGGCCAGACCGATACGCTCAAGGCGCTGCCTCTCACCAACGCCCTGCTCGCCACCACGGCGTCGTCGCACAGCCCGACCGCGTTTCCGTATCCCGGCGCGACACCGGCCATCTCGGCCAACGGAACGAGCAACGCCATCGTGTGGGCGGCGGAAAACGGCACGGTCGGCGCGCTTCACGCCTACGATGCCGCCAATCTCGCGCACGAGTTGTACAACAGCAATCAGGCCGGCCCGCGGGACCAGTTCGGCGCGGGCAACAAGTTCATCACGCCAATGATCGCGGCGGGCAAGGTGTACGTCGGCGCGACGAATGGCGTGGCGGTGTTCGGCTTGCTGCATTGACCTGGATGCGGGCGGGCAGGGGAGCCGATGCCGATACAACAGGCCGTCAATTCACAGGTTGTCCTGAACATTCGAATTGCTCGGCCCGGGCGGCATCGGCGATGCGATTGACAGACGGATGGCTGCTCTGTCTCTCGATCGATATAGCGTAGAACTCTTCAAAAACGTCCGCGATGTGTCCTATGGGCCGAACGGCCTGTTCTTGCAGCAATCGCGTCTCAAGCATGGCCGGAGCGGCGAAAACGCCTTTACCCTCGCGACCGAATGCCATCATCAACGCCCAGTCGTCGAATTCCCCGACAATGCGCGGGCGAACCCCTGTCCGGCTTATCCAGTCGTCGAGCTTGCGTCTTAGCGCGCTGCCGTTAGCCGGCATGAGCATGGGCATGCCGTCGAGGCATTCGGGAAACGATGTCTTGCGGTTTGCGTACAAGCAGGCTGCGCCGAAAATCGCGAGGCTGGATCGGCCGAGCGAGTGACTGACGGCTTGCATGGTTGCGTCGGCCGGCAATGGAGCGTCGGACAAGACCAGATCGAGCCGGTGAATGGCCAGGTCGGCAAGCAGTGCCGGAAGGCCGCCCTCGCGGCAGACAATCCGGATTGCCGCGCCATCGGTAATAGCCGGTTCAAGAAAGCGATAGGCGATGGACTTCGGGATCGAGTCAGCGATACCCACCTTGAAGACGGCTGTCGCATGCGTTCCTGCTCGTTGCTTGAGCGCACCTTCGAGCTGCGAACCCAGCAGGAATATCTCTTCGGCGTATCCAGCCGCGACCCGTCCTGCGTCGGTCAACTGAACGTTCCTCCCGTTTCGCTCGAGCAACTGGCATCCCAGTCGTTCTTCCAGCAGCTTGATCTGGCCGCTCAATGTTTGCGGCGTCACGTGCAAGCGCTGTCCTGCGCGAATGACGCCCCCTGTCCGGGCGATCATCCAGAAATAATAGAGATGTTTGAAGTTCATACGGTTTTGAAGGTCATCCGGTTGATATGCACGTGGACTCGTCGGTAGCGGCGCCCGCAAGGGCTCCGCTCCTACCTGGTGTGATCTAGTTGGGATAGCCGTTCTTCTCCAGCGAGCGCATACGCCGCTCGAGTTCAGCGAGGTCTGAGGACGATGCAAGATAGTCAGTACGACGGCGCTGTTCCGCCCTATCAAACGAGCTACCCAGTTTTTCAAGGAGGTAAGAAAACATGATGTTCTCCGGTAAATCGTGAGTGTGATGAGGCGGTCCTGAATGGACGCCGCCGCCACCTCGACGGGCACTGTTGGCAGAAGCTGGGCTCGTCGATGAGTGCATCGTAGAGAAAGAAAATTATCCGAAAATGAGGACCCAAAGAGGGGCATGAAAGGGTGACGGTCCTGGGCGCCGTTTCGTGCGAACCGAACAAACGGATAAGAAAATTCGAATAGTCGAGCCGACGACTGCGCTTTAGATTGACTCCTGGAAGCCCACACATCTAACCAGGAGGTTCTTGTGGAAATCAGCATCCAGACATCTGGCCTTCATCTTTACGGCACCAAGATGGAGAACTTTCGCGAGCATGTACGCCTGCGTATCGAGGAGACATTCCTTCGCGTCAGGCGGCGGGTCACGCACGTGTCAGTTCATTTCGAAGACGTCAACGGACCGCGCGGCGGTTACGACAAGCGCTGCGTGCTCAAGGTGAGCGTAGGCGGCGCGACGGCCACACTCGTGCAGGGGCGCGATCGCAATTTGTTCGCGCTGATTAACCGCGTGTCGGAATGCGCCGCAGACGCTACGTTGAAGTGTGCAAAGCGGCGTGTCGATATCGCGAGGCGCAGAAAGACGACCGACATGTCGGCGGACAATTCGCCCACTTCCTGAATCCGCATCATCAACTATCGAAGAGACAATCCAGATGAAGACCCATTCCAATCAATGTGTGGTGATCGTAGATGGCTACTCGACGGGCCGAGAACTCGTGCGTGAACTGTCCAGCAGAGGCGTGACGTGCCTGCATCTTCGGTCCACGGTAGAGATCCCCTCGCTAGTGGCAAAGTGCTTCGATGCAGGCGCCTATGACAAAGACCTCGGCTACCTGGGGCCTGTCAGCGAAGCAGCGGCGGCGCTGGCGGTTGTACAACCCGACGCCGTAGTGGCTGGCTCTGAATGGGGTGTCACATTTGCAGAGTTTGTCGCCCAGGATTTAGGGCTGCCGACGAATCGCATCGAGACCATCAGCGCCCGGCGCAACAAGTTCGACATGATCAAGGCGGTTCGGGCACACGGCCTGCACGTTGCCGATCAGGCATCGGTCGGTTCGCCACACGAGGCGCACCTGTGGGCTACGCTGCACGGAACGTGGCCGGTCGTCGTCAAGCCGATGCTGAGCGCTAACTCGGACGGCGTTGTCATCTGCCACGATCATGCTGACATAGACCACGCATTCGCCCAGGCGCTTTATCGGGAAAATCTTCTCGGCTGCTTCAACGACCGCCTCGTGATCCAGTCCTATCTTGCGGGACCGCAGTTTATCGTGAACACAGTCAGTCGCGGCGGCAGGCACTGCGTGACCGACGCATGGCACGTCGCCTATCGGGCGGTACCGGGCGGGTCCATCGCGGCCGAATCGATGACGCTTCTCGATCCATCGCTTGCCCTGAGCCGGGTGCTATTCGACTACACGCTCGAAGCACTCTCCGCGCTAGGTTTTGAAAGCGGCGCGGCGCACAGCGAACTCAGGATGACGCGGCAGGGACCAGCCCTGATTGAAACGGGCGCGTGTCTGATGGGCGGCGCGATGGACCAAAATTCGTATCGCGCAGCGGGGTTGCGAACACAGGCAAGCCGCTACGCAGATGTCCTGACTATGGGCGTCGACGAAAACGACAGCGCGAACGGCAGCCGCGGCTACGCGTTCAAACGACAGCTTGCAAAGGTGTTCTTCGTATTCAGCATGGCAGGCGAAGTCCGTGGCACCAACGGACTGTCGAAACTGACGATGTTGCCTTCGTTTCATGCCCACTACCGTGCCCTCGGAAAAGGGGCGCGCGTGTGGCGAACGTCTGACTCGCTTTTTTGCGGCGGCGTGGTGTACCTCGTGCACGAAAACCGGGAACAGATCCATGCGGATATCCGGCAGTTCCGTGAATGGGAAGCAGCCGGTGAGCTCTACGCGGTGGCGGCGGCCACGAGCGAAGAAAGCCTGATGTCGTGATCCCGGGGACCAAGGGTGCACCTCATTCTGGGCTCATTCTCGATCGCTACGATGCAGTTCATCGAAGGGGTTACGCTTCACGCCCCTGAGCGATAAGGCGACGCTTAATGCGTGCATCCACTTTTGTGTTCTCTAACTTTATAGGTCCTATGATGAAAAACAATCTGATCTCCTTTTCGAAAGCGACCGGGACTTTTGTCGCAACGGGCGCATGCTTTGTCCTAGCGTTATATCTCGGGTCGTTGGTGACAATTTTTGCGCGTTAGGGCGGCACTTTTTCCAGCGGTGGCCATCTATTGAGAACTCGCGAGGCCACGCTTACGGCCCGAGGGGATCCACGTGTGCCGCCAGCCAGAATGGCCGCAAAACGCTCGGATGTGCGCGATTGCATTGTCTAGAATCAAGTTACGCGTAAAACGGTTTCGACCACGCAAATGGAGTGGCGCTCGTGGATCGCTAGCGCGTCCGGGTCTCGACACGTTTTAATCGTAAGGAGAATCGTCATGGCGACTTACGTGGTTCTCGCACAATTTACGGATCAAGGGATTCGCACCATTAAAAACAGCCCGCAACGGGCCGAGCAGGTCGCGGAAATAGCCAAGGGCTTTGGCTGTGACATGCGAGAGATCTACTGGACTTTGGGTCACTACGACATTGTCGCAATCGTCGACGCACCGGACGAGCAAAGCTTTACCGCACTCGGCCTGGCGCTCGGTTCCGCTGGCAATGTCCGCACGCAGACGCTGCGTGCTTTCACCAAGAGCGAATTCGGCGCGATTGTCGGCAGGCTAGCGTAGAGCGCGCACACGAACCGTTCTTCTTACGCGGTCTTTTCCTGAGGAGGTCACGATGAAAGCAGACGACAAGGGCGATGTGCGCGCTTTTGTGCAAGCGGTCGAGCAGGCCGGTGAATATGTCTGGGTAATCACGCTGGTCGACTTTGGGGCCAGGGAGGTGAAACGTGCGCTCGTGTCGGACGTGACGTATGCAACACGCGCCGCGGCTAAAGACGCGGGCGACGCCCATCTGGCCGCGCTGGCGGATGACCGCTAGCATCCCCTGGGACCTGCCTCGCGTGGGTCGCCGCGCGAACTAATTAATGTTGGACGTTAGGCCCGGGCCGGAGGAGGAATCATCCATGGCCGCCAGTACTCAAGGAACTCAAAAAACTCAAGATGTCTCCGGATCGCCTTTCGAGGTGTCCGTCGAAGCGGGTAGCTACCGCGTCGCGCGACCTGCAGGCGCGAGCGATGTGATCGACCTGATACAGAAACACAATATCCAGATCGTCGATCTGAAGTTCACCGATTTGCCCGGACTCTGGCAGCACTTCTCGATCACGCTTCCTGAAGTTCACGCAGACCTGTTCAGCGCCGGGATTGGTTTTGACGGCTCGTCGATCCGGGGCTTTCAGGAGATCCACGAGTCCGACATGCTGTTGAGACCGGATCCGTCGACTGCGTTCGTCGATCCGGTTTTCGGCACACCGACACTGTCGATCATCTGCGACGTGGTCGATCCAGTGCTACACCAGCCGTATTCCCGCGATCCGCGCTACGTCGCAAAAAAAGCGGAGGACTATCTGCGCCAGACGGGCGTTGCGACGACCTGTTATTTCGGTCCCGAGCTTGAGTTCTTTGTCTTCGACTCAATTCGCTTCGGACAGGACCAGCATTGCGGCTACTACTACGTTGAATCAGCCGAGGGCGACTGGAACAGCGGTCGCGACGAAGGCGCGTACGGCGGCGGTAATCTTGGCTACAAGCCGCGCTACAAGGAGGGCTATTTCCCGGTGCCGCCGCATGACACGCTCCAGGAGATCCGCTCGGAGATCGCGTTGACGCTGTTGCAGGCGGGCGTGCAGGTCGAGGTGCATCACCACGAGGTGGCGACCGCCGGTCAGAACGAGATCGACATGCGTTTCGCGACACTGACGCGCATGGCCGACAACGTCATGATCTATAAGTACATCTGCAAGAACGTCGCGCGCCGGCATGGCAAGGTTGCGACCTTCATGCCGAAGCCGCTGTTTGCCGACAATGCGAGCGGCATGCATTGTCACCAGAGCTTGTGGAACGACGACCACAATCTCTTTTACGACGTGCATGGCTGGGCACTGACGTCCGAGACCTGCCGCTGGTACATCGGCGGATTGCTGCAGCACGCGCCCGCGCTGATGGCCTTCTGCGCGCCGACGACGAATTCGTACAAGCGCCTGGTGCCGGGGTACGAGGCGCCTGTGAATCTGGCGATGTCGCAGCGCAACCGTTCGGCCGCGGCGCGCATCCCGATGTATTCGGATTCACCTAATGCGCGGCGCGTCGAGTTCCGGTGTCCCGATCCATCGGCCAATGCTTACCTTGCTTTCGCGGCCATGCTCATGGCCGGCCTCGACGGCATCGAGAACAAGACCGATCCGGGCGATCCGCTCGACCGCAACATCTACGACCTGCCGCCCGAAGAAGCGATGAATATACGGCAGGTGCCGGGGTCGCTGGAGGCCGCGCTCGCGGCGCTCGAAGCCGATAACGCGTTCTTGCGCAAAGGCGATGTATTCACCGACGACGTCATCCAGACATGGATCGAGTACAAGCGCAAACGCGAGATCGACCCGATCAAACTTCGTCCGCATCCGTGGGAGTTTTATCTATATTTCGATACTTAAAACAAGGGTCGAGCGCTTGCTTCGAGCCAAGGATCTGCTGTGTCGAAAAGGAGGCCGCGATGAACCCTGATCTGAAAAAATGGAACGCGTTCAAGTTCGCGCGAAAGACCGGCAAGACCGACGACGGGCCGGATGCGAACGAAACGTCTGGCGCATCGCCGTTCAGGCTTTGGCCCCCGGAATGGCCGGATGTCTCACGCCTGTTTTCCGGTGATCCGTGGCGCGTGATGGGCGAGTTTTTCCACGATCCGTTCGCAAACGTCGGCACGCCTGAGCGGTGGTTCGGAGACTTCAGTCCGTCACGGTTCCAGCCCCGCATCGATGTCGTCGACGATGGCGAAGCGTTGCGCATCACAGCCGAGCTGCCCGGGATGGATCGCACGGACGTGCAGACATCGATCGAAGGGGGCGCACTGGTGCTCCGCGGTCAGAAGAAGCAGGACATCCGCAGCGAGGAAAACGGCTGTTTCCGGCTGGAACGCGCGTACGGGGCATTCATGCGTACGATCCCGCTCCCCGAGGACGTCGACGTTGAGCGTGTCGATGCGAAATTCGACCAGGGCGTCCTGACCCTGCGCCTGCCGAAGACCGGATCATCGGAGTCTCCCTTCGTCCGGCACATCGAAATCAAGTAAGGCATGGGCATGCTTGCGGCGCCGGCAAGCAGTCGCGCCGCAAGCGCGCGGTCGCGTAGTTAGCTGACCTTCCCTTAAAGCCACTCCACACACGGATGGCAGTTCGTCATGAACCTGTCATCGAAATAAATTGCGGCACGCGATACCATCGAGAGCCATTACTCGCCGCGGGGGACGTCGCGCGGCCGACGAATGCAGCAAGTGAACCTCTCTGTGGAAAAGGAAATGACATGAAGAAGCAACCACCCGTTTCACACACGAAGCAGCCTGACGCAACTCAAGACGAGCAACCCCGGCAACCCACGCTGAATACGAGCCGGCGCACCTTCCTTGGCGGGCTTGCCGCGGTTGCTGTGGGCGGGGGGCTCGGCGGGTGTGCGGCGCCCGACAAGCTCGCGGGCGGCCGGACCGGGAATTCGGCGAGCCCCGATCTCGACCAGGCGTTGCACGACCATGTGAAGACCATCGTTGTTCTCTTTTCGGAGAACCGTAGTTTCAACAATCTGTTTGGCGA
>NZ_JBAUSA010001172.1:0-1938 GCF_049581465.1 Caballeronia sp.
GACTTGCAACGTATGTTGACAGCGGCGTTTGTTCCGCCTTGCAGCATCGCTCTAAGCGTGATGTTAGCGCGTCTTCGCAATATTGAAATTCAATCCGGGCCAAAACCGCTCCCAGGCTTTCAAATCACAATCGACCGCGCTGGGAGCAGTGGCAGTGAGCGGCCCAAAGCCCGTGGTCTGAAGCGGCCGTTCAAGACAAAAAAACGCGAATTGACTATATTGTTGGGTCGATCAGTAGATCAACGCATCCATCGCGTGGACGGAGGCAGTACCCCGGCGCCGTTTTCACCTGAAGAATCGTCCAGGAATTACCAAGGAACCCAATGTCCGATTTGTCTGCTTTCCCGATTGCCCAAAAATGGCCTGCGCAGCATCCCGACCGGATTCAGCTTTATTCGCTGCCGACGCCCAATGGCGTCAAGGTCTCGATCATGCTCGAAGAGACCGGTCTGCCGTACGAAGCGCACACGGTCCGCTTCGATACGAACGACCAGTTGACGCCCGAGTTCATGTCGCTGAATCCGAACAACAAGATTCCAGCGATCATCGATCCGAATGGTCCGGACGGCAAGCCGTTCGGCCTGTTCGAGTCAGGCGCAATTTTGCTTTATCTCGCGGACAAATCCGGCAAGTTCATTCCGAAGGACGCCGCCGGCCGCTACGAAACGATCCAGTGGCTGATGTTCCAGATGGGCGGAATCGGTCCGATGTTCGGCCAGCTCGGCTTCTTTAACAAGTTCGCGGGCAAGGATTACGAGGACAAGCGGCCGCGTGACCGCTACGTTGGGGAATCACGACGTCTGCTGGGTGTGGTCAATCAACGGCTTGCAGACCGGAAGTGGATCATGGGCGACGAATACGGAATCGCCGATATCGCAAGTTTTCCGTGGATTCGTAACCTGGTCGGCTTCTACGAAGCGGGCGGGTTAGTGGGTATCGATGATTTTCCGCACGTGACGCGAGCGCTGGCCTCGTTCCTCGCGCGACCAGCGGTGGACAAGGGGCTTAATATTCCCCCGCGCCCTTAATCGCGCAATCGAGGCGGCCAATGTGCCGCCTTGTCAATTTGCACCGCACGCCCGCATTAAATCCAAGGTTCTCGCAGCCGATAAATTAAAATCAAGAAATAAACCGGCGAGAATAAATCGAGGGTGAAATCGTGTTCTTGAAATATTCAGAGCGCATGAGTTAATCCGAAATAATCCACTCGCACCACTCTATTTAATCGCACAATAAATCCCTTGACGCGTCCTCGCCGGGCGCTAACAATCACTCCATCGCCTGATCTCAAAAATAACCCATTAATAACTGCTTGGTGCTCTCAAATCCATTCATCATGACGGAAACTGAAACGCACGTTCGAAAGACTGAAGAGATTCGCAGTTTTCTCTTCCTGACTGTCATCATGGTTCCAGTCCTCACCCTCATGATCATTGCTGTATATGGGTTCTGCGTGTGGTTCTACCAGATCCTGATCGGTGGGCCGCCGCACTGAGTAGTCGTGGTTGATTCGCTTCTTGCAATTAGAAACGACAGGGGTCGTCTATGTCCGCTCGCCTAAGAAATGCAATAAACGAAATAGTTTCATTACCCGAGGCGCATATTGCTGGAATTGTTGTTCATGCGAACACCAGGAATATGGAAAGCATCAAGGAGGCTATCTTGCTCCTCCCTGGTTCTGAAATTCATGCGGTCAGCCCAGCGGGAAAAATCGTGGTTACGCTGGAAGCAAATCTCTCCGCCGAAATAATAAAGCAAATGGATGCGATTCACGCGCTGGCCGGTGTTTATTCGGCGGCGCTGGTTTATCAGCATCACGAGGATATTGAGGCGCTCGACCAGGAGATTCACGATGTCGCTGACACGTCGAAGCTTTATTAAGCAAACCGCCGCGGCCACGGCCGCATCGGCAGCGGGGGTTGCGTTGCCGGCTATCGC
>NZ_JBAUSA010001173.1:0-6912 GCF_049581465.1 Caballeronia sp.
GCAAATCAGCAAATCAGCAAATCAGCAAATCAGCAAATCAGCAAATCAGCAAATCAGCAAATCAGCAAATCAGCAAATCAGCAAATCAGCAAATCAGCAAATCAGCAAGTCAGCAAGTCAGCGGATGCCGGAAATGAGGTGTTTGGGCGGGGGAGGCGAAGCGTGTGCGTGGCCTTTGGGCTTGAGGGGGGTGTTCGACTGCGGGTTGATGTGTGCAGGCCGGACTATGTTCGTGCCAAAAGCTTTAAGTGTTTGTTGAGGATACTTAAATATTGGCGGTTTAAAACGCGTTTCTTTGCTTCGTTTCTTTTCGCGTTTGAAAAGAAATGAAGTTCCGCCCCGAACAGGGGCTAATAGAAATAAGCAAGAAAATCCGACTTATGCAGAACGACCACGCTAGCAGAAGGACTCCACCCTAGCCCCACACTCTCCGCGAGCATCACCCCGTCCACCCTAGCCCTACACTCGCCGCTAGCAGTACCGCCCCAACCCATCCCTCTCGCCGCACAGACAGCGGCCCACTGACCGGGGAGCGAAGCGTACCGCCTTCCCCACGCTCGCCCGGTACACCACCGTGATCAATGTACCTCTTCGGTCTGGCGCAGGCGCGGCAGCAACCGGTCAAACTCGCGTTTGACAATGCCGTAGCATTCGCACGCACGCGATTCCAGACCTTCACGATCAAGCACCTTGATGCAACCGCGGCTGTGATGAATCAGGCCGGCATCATGCAGCTTGCCAGCGGCTTCCGTCACGCCTTCCCGACGAACACCCAGCATGTCGGCAATAAGCTGCTGCGTAACCTGAAGCTGGTTCGACGAAGTACGGTCGATCTCGATCAGAAGCCAACGGCACAGTTGCTTATTAAGCGAGTGGTGGCGATTGCATGCAGCGGTCTGCGCAACCTGCGTAAGCAGCGCTTGCATGTACAACAACATCAGGCGGCGCAGGAAGTCCGAGCGGCCGAACTGTTCACGCAACGCAGTTGCGCTCATACGATAAGCAAAGCCCGGGCATTGCACCTGGACCCGCGTCGGCATGGTTTCGCCGCCCGTCAGGACGGGCACGCCCGTCATGCCTTCGCGGCCGACTGCTGCGATTTCGACCGAGCCGCCGTCTTCCATCGTGTGAAGCAAAGAGATGATGGCGGTGGTCGGGAAGTACACGTGATGAATGCGTTGACCGGAATCGCACAGCAACTGGTCAGTGCGTAGCTGAACCAGTTCCAGATGCGGTGTAAGGGCTTGCCATTCGTGCGCAGGAAGCGCACCCAACAGATGATTGCCGTGCAGGTCCGACTGAAGGGTCAGCATGATGTTCTTCTCTCGTAATTTCGCGCAGTGCGCCTTACTTGTTATACCGGTCGACTTGTTGTTCGTGTATGCATCTGACGGCATCCATCGACACGCTTTTCGACCAGCCCCGTAAGCAGCTCAGAATCGTCGTCTTGTTAATTTCATATTTCGACACTACCGGTGCTGCGTTACCCATTTAGCGAGGACCGTGCCAGTAGGGAGCAATCCCAATGCCATCATGGCGCGGCCTAAAATATGCACTGACCTCTAATCAACATATGGATATTTTTGTTTCAGTCTTGAACATCGGCGCACCAGATGGAGTCGATCGCCATGATTGATTCAGAAAACGCTTTCGTCTGCGCAATGCCTTACTGGTGGCTCGTCTCGTTTCTTTTTCAATACGAAAAAGCGATATGTTCAGACCGATTGAAGCGCGCTTAGCAAGGATTCGTCGGTTGTTTAAGAATTGATTCAGAACTGTTTCATCAATTTGGTGTGCCAGCGAACGCTTAAGACTCCTCGCTTCGCTTGACACGGTTGCGAGGCTGAATGGTGTTCATAAGGACTTGGCCGGCAAGGCAGGGCGGGGCGCCTGGTATTGAATCGAAAACGTTGCGTTGAGCGAACGAATCTCGCCTTCAGGTGCGCTTGATGTGCCGGGGTGGCGTGCAACGAGCGGGATCCGGCGCTCCACGCCGGGCGGCAGATGGAACCAGTCGAGCGCGGCGCGGTAATGCGTGTCGACTACGTGCACCCAGCGCGACAGACGCTGCGTACTCACAACGAGTTCCCACTCGCCGCTGTCCCTGCGCTGGACACGCACCGCGAGCCCCAAGTCATGCCGTTCAGCCATCGTGCGATCGGGGAAGTGAAATGCTTCAGACATGATTTCTCCGCTGCCCCTGTTGCGCAAAGTGACGACGGTTGCATCGTGCGCGCGCGGGCCGAATCGATACGCGTAAGTAAAATCAAAGAACTGCCCGAGCATTTCCGACGCCGAAATGCGCACCGTGCTCCTTGCGTCGAGAGTGAGATTGCGCGAGACGTTCACCACGCTCGTCGCGCCATCACGCAGGCAAACCAGTTCGAGTTGCGCATCGACGGGAGCGGAAGTTTCATTAATTAGATGAAGATCAAGCCCGTCAAGGCCTTCGTCGGTGATTAGGGCCTGCACGGAGCGGAAAACCTGCGCGAGGCCGTGTAGGGCGCTTTTAGGCGCTCCCAGGGCATCAATGACGCCCCAACCCGCGCCCGGGCGAAGATCCTGCATCTGCCAAACGATTCCGCCCGCACAGGATGACCCTGCCCGACGCCACTCCGAGAACACGTCGATCATCAGGTCGGCCACGACTGCACGCGACAAATCGAGGTAACGCTCGGAATCCTCATACCGAAGCCGCGCGGGGTCGACGCCATACTGGGTGCGCAAATAATGCTCGCGAACGTCGTCGAAGTCCCAGCCCGCCCCGGGGTCTCGCGGCACGGCGGCTTTCCAGCGCGGTTCATGCGGCTTCGACGCATGTGGCACCACGTTGAGCGCGACGTCGTCGGGGACGTTCGCGAAAGCCAGGCATTCGCTGGCAAAACGAACGTTCGCGCGGCGGACATCGTCTAGCGGGCGTTGATACGCGCCCACTCCGTAGTAATGCGTGATACCCGCGCGGGTGGCGAACGGCCACGCACTATCGTTTTCCGCGGGCCCACTAGGGGAGTTCACGACGTAAGGCACGTCGGGCCTGAGCGCCGCGACTATCGACGGCAGTTGTTGCGTGAACAGTTTCTGCTCGCGCGACGCGCTGGGCAGGCCGAGCATGGCCCCTTGTTGATCGGCTTCGCTGCCGCCGCACAAAACGGCGAGTGACGCAAAACGTTGCGTGCGCGAAAGAAACTGCTCGGCTTCGCGCTGGACATTGGCGGTAAAGGCCGGATCGGTCGGGTAATCAAAGTTCGCAAACGCAAAGTCCTGCCAAACGAGGATGCCGTACTCATCGGCCAATTTATAGAATTCATCGGACTCGTAGAGCATGGTTCCGCCGACTCGCAGCATGTTCATGCCGGCGTCGCGGGCGAGCGCAAAAAGGGGGCGCATCCGATCACGCGATGCACCGAGCGAAATAAGGTCGGCGGGAGTCCAGCATGCACCACGCGCGAACACGTCAACTCCGTTGACCGCGAGTTGGAAGCCATCGCTAGCCGGGCCGCGGTTCTCCGTGATTTCCCTAAAGCCGATTCGGCCGAGATCGAAAAGTGTTTCATCGAACGCGAGTGAAACTTGGTGCAATGCAGGATCGCCGTGGGTATGTGGCCACCAACGTGGTGCATTTCGTATGCGTAATGTGCCGGCAAGCGTTTGCGGGTCGCGCCAATCGAGCGTAATCGATTCATTCTTGCAAACAAGGCGCGCGGTCTCTCCCCGTTGCCCATGGATGAACGTAACCGTCAGATGAATCAGTCCGTCGTCGCCATCGAGGCTCGTATGAAGTTTCACCCGGTCCACCGATGTCGCCGAGTTTCCCAGGAGTTCAACCGGCCGCCACGGCCCCGCGGCCTGCACGGGCGGGCACCAGCCGGGCATGTGGCCGAGCAGCGTGGTCCTCACATTGCGCAGTGTTGCGGGCTGAGCGAGCCTCGGCCGCCAGCGCGCGCGGGATCGTTTTGCGGCAAGCGCCGCGCTTAGCGAACGGAAACACAGGTAAAGCGTGGCATCGCCGGACAGATGCAGTCGCAAGTCATGTTCGATAAACATCGAGTCGGAGTCGAGCAATCGGGCGTCGTCGAGCCAGACTTCCGAAAGTGTTGCAAGTCCGTGCATACGTACAGTGCGATCGCCCTTTTCCGACAATACCAGTCGATACCAGTGGTCCTCAAAAGCGAACGCGGGAAGCGCGTCCATGTCGAGTTTTCCCGCTTGCCGCCACGCGGATGCAACCGTCCCGGGCACCGGCGCCGCCAGCCACCCGTCAGGGTATTCACGCAATGCAGCAGGTGTCGGGCACATTCCCGCAGGCGTCGTGAGGCACTGCCAACCATCGGACAACAGATGGGGAAAAAAAGCAGACGGCGAAGCTTGATCGTCAGGCGACTCGATGCGCATGGCGGTATCCTCGAGGGGCGATGTACGTGGCGTCACGTGGCGTCGAGGCGACCCACTCTTATTAGCATGTGCGACCCGGCGAAGGTCCCGGCCACCGTTCCAAACTGCGCTTCAACGAATCAGCGCTTCAACGAATCAGTGCGGCGAGCGGTTGCACGACCTTGTCATACGAAGCTTCGAGCACGTCAAAACATTCGTCACACAGGTCGCGGCGTTTGCGCATGATGGCTCGCACAAGCCGGAACTGCATCACCATCGACTCGCTCGCGATTCTTTGCGATGCAACCGGCATGGCTTCGGGGATATCGAAACCCTCCTGACGCAGCCACACGAGATAGCGCGCAAGGAACTCGAAGTTTGATCCGAGCTGGCGCATCAGGTTGAACGTGTAGAGATGAAAGTAGCTTTCCCCGCGCTCGAGGATCGTGTCCAGGTGCTCGGGAAACGCAGCGCGCCATTGCGTGATCGGATTGCGCGCCGGGCGTCGTTGAAGATGTGCAATGAGCCGGTCCGCCGACGCCTGTGCCAGTTCCGGCCCTGTCAATGGCGCCCTGATGCGCTTGGCGAACTCCACGTAGGGAAACAGCAGGTCGGGCCGCTCGGCGAGCTCAGGCAAACGACGCAACGCGCCGTCGTAGTCCTCGCCCTCGAGCACGTGATAGCCGGTGTTGTGGAAGTACCCGAGCCGGCGTGCGCGCGGATCGATGTAGTCCACACCGATGGTCGTCTTCGTATGCACCTGCCGGTACGAAATCGCCCGCGTATCCGGCAGATAGAATGCATCGACTTCTACAAGCACTGTGTTTCCACGCTGCGTCTGGACGCGCACGCGATCTTCGAGCGAATCGAAAATCGCCAGTTCCTGGACTTGCAGTCCATAAAGCTCGTCCAGATCTTCTAGCTGGAACTTGAAGAACGTGAACTGGTCCCCTTCGAAGTCCTGCGTCACGGTAAAGCCAAGCGCCGCACGCGGATCGAATCCATAGCCGTGTAGCAACTCGACCCACAAATCCACATAGCAATTCGTTTCGCTCCAGACGCGCTCTCCCTGATGCAGCGCATGCGACTGATGATTGCGCACGCGCATGGGCGTCGGGTCCAGATGGACAACCCGCGAGCGCTTTCGCCCGGACCCGGACCCAGACCCCGCCACGCTCGTGGTAGTCATGACAGTCATGCCAGTGCCTTGAGTGCGGCGCTCACGCGCGTTTGAGCGTCGCCCCACAGGAGATCCCGTACATCGGCCGGCCAGGCGTTGACGTCGAGACCGTGATGGCGAAACAGGGCGAGCGTGGTGCGCTCCATGCCAAAGCCGACGCATGCTGTATGCGCAAACTCACCGTTTGCCTGGGCGATCTTCCAGATCACGCCGAAGTGGTCCATGTGATAGTTGAACGACAGGCAAGCGGTCGGGCCGGTGGGCGTTGCGATCGGAATCAGCAGTTCGAACTTGAGTTGCAGCGCGCGCTGGCTGTCGGCCACGATCTTGCCGCCACGGCCAAAGAAGGGGTCATTGGCGAGGTCGATTTCGAACGGCAGGCCGAGTAGTTCGATCAACAGCGAGCCACGTTCGATCCATTTCTGGCGGAATGCCACGACCTGCGCGGGGCTGCCCACACGCACGTATTCGCGTTGCCGGAACATCTGCATACGGCCCGGATCGATGGACGGTTCGTGACGGAAGCAGTACGCGAGGACATCGATCGTTGCGCCCTCATCACTCAGCGCACCGCGCCGGGCGATGACCGGATAGATGGGATAGCAGGCCGCCGGTGTGAGCACGAGGCGGGTCGGCTTTTGCTGGTCCATCCATTCGTCAGTACGCTCGCCTTCACCGACACTCACGGTCTTTTCCAGCGCTTCCAGCAGCCGATGATGGCCTCGGTCGTTGCCCTCGAACGAATGAATCGTGCCGGCGAGATCGGGAAAGCTCTTCAGGTACTCGCTGTCCTCGAAGTCGTGACGGCGCATGGCGGGCGGGAAGCGCAGGACTTCGGCATGCTGGTCCGCACCGAGCAACGTAATCGCATGGTTCAATCGGTCGATCACGTCTTCGAACACCTGGCTGCGTCCGTAAAGACCGTCTTCGCCTGTTTCAATGAGAATACCCGCCTCGACCAGGCGCGTGCGCAGTGTCACGTCAGAGGCATCATAGGGCGCCGCGGTGGGCTGCCTGGTCGGGGCGGCTGGTGCTGCCTCGACGGCCGCCTGCTCGGTAACCGTGTTCATTATCAGATTCTCCCCATGGCCGGCGTGCGCTGCGCAAGAAGCAGGTTCGCCGTGTTCAGTTCGATGCGGTCGTTGCTGATCATCAGTGGTGCTGAGAATAAATCGCGCAGATGACGCCCGACGCTGAAGTCAGTGTTGTTCTTATAGCCGGCCATGCCGCAGATCATCAGCGTGTCCTGCACGACCTGCAGTGCCGACGTGGAAATGCTGAGCTTCAGCGTATTCATGTCGGAGGCGAGGGTCATCGAAGCCCCGAGCGGCGCGTCGATACACGTGGCATCAAGCGCCGCG
>NZ_JBAUSA010001174.1:0-5866 GCF_049581465.1 Caballeronia sp.
AAGTTCGCCGCGTTTGCGCTCTGATAGAGGAAACCGGAATCGATGACCCCATACAGCGTCACCGACGATTGCGCGTATGCCGCACTTCCCGTAGCAACCAATGCGGCCGCCGCGATGGATTTCAATTTCATTGCGTCTCCAGTTTTTGTGCTTTACACATCAAGCCGTTCATTGGGTCGTCCATTGTCTCAGTCTGGCCACGGCGAACTATCTCCAGCAGCGCTGTCCATAACCGTTTGCATACCTAACCGTTATGATTGAATCTACATAGATTGATGCAGCGATTTCCTACGGGATCGCCGGGTGCCGGGAAGCGTCTCCCGTCATATCACCACGCCGCCGTTCGGGCTGATGATCTGGCCAACCAGATAGTGGTCGCCGGCCAGATAGGTCACCGTCGAGGCGTATTCCTCCATCGTGCCCAGACGCCCGGCCGGGACGACCTGCCAGAACTCGTTGCGCTTTTGCTCACCTGCGGCCTCGAAGTATTTCGCAAACTCCGGAGTCGCCACACCTCCCGGCGCCATCGCGTTGACGAAGATGTTGGCGCCTGCCACTTCGGCCGCTACCGCCTTGGTGAAGGCGACCACGGCGCCTTTGGTGGCGCTGTAATGCGGGCTATGCGCGCTCATCGCCGAGATGCCGGCGATCGACGCGATATTGACGATCCTGCCTTCGCGCCGCGGCTCCATCAGCCTGAGCGCTTCACGTGTGCAAAAGAACAGCCCATGCACATTGACATCCCAGTAGCGATGCCACTCCTCGTCACTCATGTTGCTGGTGAAACCCAGCGATTGCAGCGGCACAGGTGTGGTGAGATAGGCGTAGTGCCTGTTACGACGTTCCGTATCCTCTGGCCTGCCTGGCACGAGGGCGGCATTGTTGACAAGAATGTGCAGCGTGCCGAAGTGCTCGACGATGCTGGAAAACAGGTTGGCGACTTCGTTGCTGGACGATACGTCGCACCGCAGCGCCAGACACCGTGCGCCGGCCGCTTCCACGGCCTGGCGCGTTTCTTCCAGCGCGGGCATGTCGATATCGCAAATCGCGACATGTGCGCCGGCGCGGGCGAGGTCGAGGGCGATCGCACCGCCCATGCCGCGACCGGCACCGGTGACGAGGGCGACCCGCCCTTTCAGATTCTGACGTTGGTTTTGCATCTTCATTACCTCACAGGTTGTACGTTTTCCATCGCGGGGACGTTCTGCCTGCGTGAGGCCCGCGCCGCGAGTGCGAAGAACAGTGCTGAGCTGATTGCCAGCGCGTCGGTGGCGATCAGGACGCCAGTCAACGGAGCGGTCGCGCGCGCCTTGATGAAATAGTCGGCGGCCATACCGACGGCCACGGTGCCAATGGCCAAAGCGAATACATTGATCGAGAGCATCGTGAAACCTGTGACCGTCGAGCGCATGTTTTGCGGCGTCATCCCCGTGATGGCCGTAAGGGCCGGGCCGTAGATCGCCAGCGGGAGGAAAAATCCGGCGCACATGCCGATGTAGAACAATGGCGACCCGGCCGGCACGAAACGATACGCCAGCATCAACGGCGCGCAGATCACGACGAGGAGTGCCATGAAGCTTGCGTGTCCACCTCGCAACTTCGCCGCCACGCGATCGCCCATTGCACCGCCCGCTACCGCGCCAAGCGTGCCGAACACCAGTTGCAGCGCGCCGATTTTAGTGGCAATGCCAGCCGGGTTCATGCCGCGTTCGTTGACTAGCCACAACTGTGTGAAGGAGAAGCTGGCGAAAACCAGATGAACCAGCACGATGCCAACGATCGTGAAACTCAGCGCGTGATTGCTACTAACGACGCGTAACACCGAGCGCACTTGCGGCACGAAGGAGGTGCGGTCTTCCTGCGATGTGAGGTGGCTGCGATCTTCCTTCAGCAGCATCAGCGGCAACGCGATGGCGACGCCGAGGATACCGAGTGCGTGGAATGTGGTGCGCCAGTCGTGCATGGCGCCAAAGCTGCCGGCTAGCAGGAAGCTGCAGCCGACCCCCAGGGGAATCCCCATGAAGAACAGCCCCATTGCCGTGCCTCGCCTCTTCTCGGAGAACAGTTCAGCCAGCAGGGCCACTGCAGCGGGTACCAGGGCCGCCTCGCCGCTGGCAACGAAAAAGCGCGCGACGACCATCTGCTCGAAGCTCTGCGCGTAACCGGAGGCCCAGGTGCACAGACTCCAGATCAGCACCCCGGCGCCGATGACACGGGGACGGCTGAAGCGGTCCGCCAGGGTTCCCATCAACACGGCCATTACGCCGAAGCTCAGTACCCACACCGCGCCCACCAGAAAGCCATATTGGGCATTGCTGAGCGCCAGATCCTCGATGATCTGCGGCGAAAAGCCGAGCAGCATGTTGCGGTCGATGTGCGCCAGCAAATGGATCACCAGCAGCAAGCCCAGAACGGCGGGGGGATATTTTTTCCAGAACATCAATATTCTCCATGCCTGAGGGACGTGGGTTGCCTGCGAGGCGCAATGCCCTACGCTGCCGCGCTGCGCCTCGCGACCTCTGTCAGGCAGCCTTGCGTGCGGTCCGGCCCTGCTGCACGGGCGTCCGGTTAGCGACCATGTCGAGGTGCTTCAGCGTCTCGTCGACGCAACCCCATTGGGTGCCGATCCGGTAGATGCGGCGGGCGTCCTCGCCGGTGGCGACGTCGCGATTGAGCTCGCGCGCAATGCGGACCATTTTCTCGATCTGCTGCACTGACGTCGCGCGTTCGCCGTCCGGGCCAAACAGCGTGTCCTCGATGCCGACGCGCACATGCAGGCCCAGCGCGATGGCCATCGTGGTCATCGGCACCACGTTGCGGTTCAGCGTTTCGAGCGTGAGCACGGCGCCGTCAGGGGTGCGGCGGACGAACTCGAGCATGTCGGCCGGGTGCACCCAGGCGGCGCCGCCACCGAGCGCCACGTAGTTCAGGTTCAGCGGACCCGTGTAGTCGCCGCGGCGAATCAGGCGCTCGACCGATTCCAGTTGCCCCACATTCCCCAACATGAACTGCGGCTGGATGCCGTTCGCGACGAGCCGTCGGATGTGCTCGACGTGCCAGGACGGATTGGACGGAACGATCATGTCGCGGTAGGCAGCCTGTAGCGCCGGATTCATCAGCGATGTCCCGGCGATGTCAGCCTCGGTCGTCACCTCCATCACGTTCATCTGGCTGGTATTGATCGCGACGGTCACCTGGTCCGGACGCGGATCCAGTTCGGCGAGCATGTGGCGCGTGTCGTCGTTGAGCCACCTTGCGGCCTCGCCGTCATCCTCCGGCGCAAAGGAAATCGAACCGCCAACCTGCAGGATCATCTTCGGCACGGCTTCACGCAGACGGGCCAGCATCTCGTTGAACTTGGACAGGCGCTTGCTGCCCTTGCCGTCCTCCTCGCGGACATGCACGTGCAGGACGCTCGCGCCTGCGTTGTAGCAGTCGACGGCTTTCTGGACCTGTTCGTCCATCGTGACCGGGATATCGGTCGAATCGCCGGGGACCCATTGCGGGCCGTAGGGCGCGACCTGAATGACGAGCTTTTCCTGATTTTCAGGCAGGAGGGAATTGTCAAGGAAATGCATGTTTGTCTTCCTCTGTGGTGGGTGGGTAGTGCCGGGTCTGAGCAGTCAGCCGACGGCGGTTCTTGCATGCTCGATGGCCGCCAGTTCTTCCAGCAGGATCGGTGCGCCGAGGCTGCTGGAATGGATGCCAAGAACGCTGACCGCCTGCAGGACCGCCGCAATTTCCTCCCTGGTGGCGCCCAACTCGAGCGCCTTGCGGATGTGCCGGCGTGTGCCCGGCGCATACATGTGCGTGCAGGACGCATCGACCGCGATGGCCAGGAATTCCAGTACCTTCGGCTCCAGCACACCCGACATCACGGTGTGCATGCCCATCGCCATGAATTTCTCAGCCCAGGCCGGATCGAGTTCGGCAACGGCGTCCCAGGCGGGATTCCAGTTGCCGGTGGCGCGCAGTTGATCGGTGACCGGGGTCGCGCTGTGGCTCAGTTCATTGCTCATCGTTCGCCTCCTCGACATTCTCGAATCGCACGGTGCTTAAATGCGCCGTGCATCTGTGGAGAGGAGTATCGATGACTGGCAAAGTGGCGTTTGACATTTCGGGACAATGACTTTACATTTTGAGACAACCGGGAAATCCTTATGTCCTATCTGCTTCGTAGTGCGGCCCTCACCAATTACGTCGAAGTGGCGCGGTCGGTTGGGCTCGACCCCTACCGGCAACTGAGCGATGCGGGAATCGGCCGCTCCGCGTTGCTGGACCCCGCCATCATGATTTCCGCCGAGGCTGTGGGACGCTTGCTGGAGGCATCGGCCAAGGCCGGAGCAATCGAGGATTTCGGGCTGCGGATGGCCGAAACGCGGGAGCTTTCCAACCTTGGCGCGCTCGGTTTTGTCGTGCGGGAACAACCGACGTTGCGCCGCGCGCTGGAATCGATGGCGCACTATCTCCGCTTGCAGAACGAAGCGGTCCATATGCGCGTTGAGGAAGCGGAGGGCATCGCCACCATCCGACAAGACATAACGGGCGGGCCTCCCGGCCAGGTGCGCCAGGCAGCCGAGTTGGTCCTGGGCGTCCTGTACCGGACGTTGAGCATGATTCTCGGCCGTGCATGGAAGCCGCGTAGCGTCTGCTTTACGCACGATGCGCCAGCCAGCCTTGCCATTCACGAGCGCGTATTTGGCGCGCCCTGTGAGTTCAACCAGGATTTCGACGGTATCGTGTGCCTCGCATCCGATCTCGACACTGCGATTCCAACCTACGATCCGGTCATGGCGCAACTGGTGCGCCGCTACCTGGATTCAATGCTGGTTCAGTCCAACGCGACTATGTCGGACAAGGTCAGGAAGCTGGTCATCGCACTGCTTGCGTCTGGTCACTGCTCGGTCGAGCGGATAGCAGAGCATCTGGGCGTGGATCGCAGGACGGTACATCGCCACCTCGAGCAGTACGGCGACAGCTATACCTAGATTGTCGAGTCGGTACGGGTTGAGTTGGTGATGCGCTATGCCGCGAGCCGCGAACGGCCGCTGTCCGAAGTTGCGACGCTGCTGGGCTTCTCATCATTGAGTGCGTTTTCCCGCTGGTTCCGCGGCCGCTTCGGTTGCAGCGTGTCGACATGGCGCAGCAAAACACCATCGCGAATGAGTGATGCCAGCTACGCGGATTCCCAATCCGTCAGCGCATGGGTCCACGAGCCTTCGCATCACGATGACTGATACGAAGCGAATCCCCCTGGATACCTTGCTGCGCGAGATCCGCGCCTGCACGATCTGCGCGCCCTTCCTGCCGCACGGCCCGCGCCCTGTACTCGCGGCGTCTGAACGCTCGCGGATCCTGATCATCGGCCAGGCGCCCGGCGCGCGAGTGCATGCGTCAGGCGTTCCATGGAGCGATGCGAGCGGTGCTCGCCTGCGCACCTGGCTCGGCGTCGACGATGCGACCTTCTACGACGATGCAAAATTTGCGCTCGTGCCGATGGGCTTTTGTTTCCCCGGCCGTGGCGCAAGCGGCGACTTGCCACCACGGCCCGAATGCGCCGCACACTGGCACCGTGATTTGCTGGCCCAGATGCGCTCAGTCCGGCTCACGTTGCTGATCGGACAATATGCGCAGCGGTTTGCACTCGGCGCGGCATCCGGTACGACATTGACCGATACCGTCCAGCGGTGGCGAGACCTCAGCCCTCAGGTGATTCCATTGCCTCATCCGTCGCCGCGCAATATTGCGTGGTTCAAGCGCAATCCGTGGTTCGAAGCCGATGTATTGCCGACACTGCGTGAACGTGTCGCGCAGGCGTTGTCTGCTCCTGCGTAGTCCACGCCGAAAGCGCACATGAGACGCGACG
>NZ_JBAUSA010001175.1:0-5838 GCF_049581465.1 Caballeronia sp.
CTTCTGGATGTCGCCCACACGTTGCGCCGTCAAGGGACTCTTCGACCCGAGCGCCTGGGCGCGCTTATACGATTCGCTTGCAAGGCGCAAATACAGGTCGCCGAGATTTTCGTATGCCAGCGCGTAATTCGGGTTGGCCTTCGTGGCCGTTTCGAGCGCGACGCGCGCGTCCTCGTACTGGCCTTTCTTTGCGTAGAGCGCGGCAAGGTTGTTGTACGGCTCGGGCAACTCCGGATACATCTGGGTGAGTTCGGTGAACGCGGCAATGGCCTCGTCATCGCGATTGAGGCGGGCCAGCACGGTGGCTCGCTTGAACTTGGCCTGCACGTCGCGAGGATTCGTTTTCAGGCGCGCGTCAAGTTGCGTCAGCGCCGATGCCCATTGCTTTTGCGCAATGGCCGCGTCGATAGCGGGGGTGTCGTCGGCGGTCGCCACGTTAGCCTGCGCGAAGGCAGGATTGACCAGCAAAAGACTCGCACCCATACAGAGTGCAGCGGTCGCCGCAGCAGTAACCACGGCACTTGCCGCGAGCTTGGCTGCGCTTGATGCGCGGCCGCTTGAAGGTTTCATAGGCTCACTTCGAAATGTTATACTCCGGCCCATTCTAACAAAAGGTCTGCAACGTTCCGTTGAACGTTCTGACTGTATGTCCGACTGTCTTTAAGCCACTCGCGGCCGCCTCCGTTTCGACCCGCAGCGTGACCGTCACGTTTATCGTCACGGCGCGCGCGATTTTGGCCGCACGCGTTCGAATCCGGACCCGTGCCCGTGCTGAAAGCCCAATGTCTGGGCCCCTATGCCGAACATGCTTGACCTGGATGACGCTGGTCGTGCCATCGCAGGTTGTGTTCGGTAGTCAGGTGCGCAGTCAATCGGGCACAGCATGCCGGCCAGCAACACGAATCACTCGGATCTTCCCGGCCCCAAGCACTGCACCTATGAACTCATTGCGCATCTACAACACGCTCGCGCGTGACAAGCAACCCTTCGTGCCGCTCCGCGCAGGAGAGGTGCGCATGTATGTCTGCGGAATCACGGTCTACGACTATTGCCACGTCGGTCATGCGCGCATGCTGACCGTGTTCGACATTGTGCAGCGCTGGTTGCGGACGATCGGCTATAGCGTCACCTATGTGCGCAACATCACTGACATCGACGACAAGATCATTCGGCGTGCCGTCGAAAATGGCGAGCCTATCAAGGCGTTGACGCAGCGCTTTATCGACGCAATGTACGAAGACACCGACGCGCTTGGTATCGAACGTCCAGACCTCGAGCCGCGCGCGACGGACTTCATTCCTCAGATGCTCGGCATGATCCAGACCCTGGAGCAAAAGGGCTATGCGTATCACGCGAGCGACGGCGACGTGAACTACGCGGTACGCAAGTTCCCGGGCTACGGCAAGCTTTCGGGCAAGTCGATCGAAGACTTGCGTGCGGGCGAGCGGGTAAGCGCGAACGATGCCAAGCAGGACCCGCTCGACTTCGTCTTATGGAAGCACGCGAAAGACGACGAACCCGCGGATACGGGCTGGGACTCGGCATGGGGGCGCGGCCGTCCTGGATGGCACATTGAATGCTCTGCCATGGGCTGCAGTTTGCTCGGCGATCGTTTCGACATTCATGGCGGCGGACAGGACTTGCAGTTCCCGCACCATGAGAACGAAATTGCACAGAGCGAGGCGGCGACCGGCGTTCAGTTCGTGAACTACTGGATGCATAACGGCTTCGTTCAGATCGATAGCGAAAAGATGTCGAAGTCGCTGGGCAACTTCTTTACGATTCGAGAAGTGCTTGAAAAATTTGATGCAGAGGTCGTGCGCTTCTTTATTGCACGGGCACACTATCGCTCGCCGCTGAATTACAGCGACGTGCATATCGATGACGCACGCGGGGCCCTTACGCGTTTGTACACGGCGCTCAAAGATGTCACGCCGGACGCCGGGCCACTCGACTGGAACGAAGCGCACGCGCAACGTTTCCGGGATGCGATGAACGACGACTTCAATACGCCCGTCGCGGTCGCGGTGCTGTTCGAGTTGGCGAGCGAAGTGAATCGATCGAAGGACGCTGTTTTCGCACGTCAACTGAAGCAACTGGCGGCCGTGCTCGGATTGTTGCAACGCGAGCCGCGCACGTTTCTTCAGGATGCGCCGGGCAAGAGTGGAACGGATGCAACGGCTGGCCTTACGCCGGTCGAGATCGAAGAGAAGATCGCTGCTCGTGTTGCTGCGAAGCAGGCAAAGAACTATGCCGAAGCAGACCGGATTCGCGCTGAATTACTCGCAGCCGGGATTGCTCTTGAAGACAAACCGGGTGGGTCGACCGAATGGCGCCGCGGTTAAGCGCTCCTTATACCCTTTCATCGACCCACCAGGCAGGAGGCATGATGGCAACGGCCAGGAAGGCGCCGGCTAAACGAGCCGCGTCCGGAAGTAGCGTAGCGTCCGACGGCAAAACCGTACGTCGCGCGCCAGTGGGAAGGTCGAAGGTGTTGAAGCCTTCGGCGAAAGCGGCAAATGGCGGCGTGGATACCGCCAAGCCAAAGGCCGCGGCGCGCAAACGCGTGGTCAATGGCGCGGCCCATGACGACACAACCGCGAGTGCCGTCACGACGAATGGCGCTGCGCGGACGAAGAAGCGGGCTGCACCGAAGGTGTCGCCCAAAGACGCGCACGGCGCGCCCGACCTTGCGCTCGACAGCGATGCCAATGCGGCCAACGCTGCCGCGCCGGCGCTCGTGCGCGATCCGCAAAAAGATGGCGAGATCGTGCGCAAGTCGCGCGTCATCACGGCCGACAAAACTGTGCCCGTGCAAACGCCGGGTTTGTTGGCGGAAGTCGCGCGTCCGGAGTACTGGGACAAGGCGTGCGCGGATCTCGTCAAGCGCGACCGGATTCTCAAGAAGCTGATTCCGAAGTTCGGCCCGGTTCACCTGATCAATCGCGACGATCCGTTCACCACGCTCGCACGTTCCGTGGTTGGTCAGCAAATTTCAGTTGCATCGGCTCAGGCGATCTGGAAGCGTGTGGAAATCGCCTGCCCGAAACTCGCTCCGCAGCAGTTCATCAAGCTTGGTCATGAGAAGCTGCAAGCGTGCGGGTTATCGAAGAGAAAGTGCGAATACATTCTTGATCTCGCGCAGCATTTCGTTTCAGGCGCGCTGCACGTGGACAGCTGGACGTCGATGGAAGACGAAGCAGTGATCGCGGAATTGACGCAGATTCGCGGCATCGGCCGATGGACCGCTGAGATGTTCCTGATCTTCAACCTGTCGCGCCCGGACGTCCTGCCGCTTGATGACGTGGGCCTGATACAGGCCATCAGCGTGAACTATTTCAGCGGCGAGCCGGTCACGCGCAGCGAAGCGCGCGAAGTCGCGGCGAACTGGGAACCGTGGAGGACTGTCGCTACCTGGTATATGTGGCGCAGCCTTGACCCCATTCCCGCGGATCATTAGAAGAATAGCGGTCGCAAGCAATGCTATCGATCTTTAATAGTCGATAGTTTCGACCAGAAAACGACAAGGGTCGGCGCGGTTAGAATACGCGCTGCCCGATGTTCTAGGATTCGAACAAATGAAGACCACTTTTCTGGATTTCGAACAGCCGATCGCCGAACTCGAAGCGAAGATCGAAGAATTGCGCTTCGTGCAGGATGATTCCGCTGTCGATATTTCGGAAGAAATCGAGCGGCTGTCGAAGAAGAGCCAGCAACTCACGAAAGATTTATACGCGAACCTGTCTCCCTGGCAGGTTTCGCAGATCGCGCGGCATCCGCAGCGGCCCTACACGCTCGACTATGTGAACGAGCTTTTCACCGACTTTCACGAATTGCACGGCGATCGTTCATACGCGGACGATCTCGCTATCGTGGGCGGGCTGGCGCGGTTCAACGGCCAGGCTTGCATGGTGATCGGGCAGCAAAAGGGCCGCGACACGAAGGAACGCGCAGCACGCAACTTTGGCATGCCGCGCCCGGAAGGGTATAGGAAGGCTGAACGCCTGATGCGTGTCGCGGAGAAGTTCGGCTTGCCCATCTTCACGTTCATCGACACCCCCGGCGCGTATCCCGGCATTGGTGCAGAAGAGCGGGGGCAGTCGGAAGCCATTGGCCGCAACCTGTATGTGATGGCCGAACTCAAGACACCGATCGTTGCGACGATTATCGGTGAAGGCGGTTCCGGTGGCGCGCTGGCGATTGCGGTGGCCGACAGCGTTCTCATGCTCCAGTTCTCTACGTATTCCGTGATTTCGCCCGAAGGCTGCGCGTCCATCTTGTGGAAAAGCGCGGCGAAGGCGCCGGAAGCGGCCGAAGCGCTGGGGCTGACGGCACACAGGCTGAAGGCGCTGGGACTCATCGATAAAATCGTGAACGAGCCGTTGGGCGGCGCGCATCGCGATCCGAAGGGCATGGCCGCACTTTTGCGCCGTGCACTATCGGACACGCTGCGACAGTTCCACGGCATGAATGCGCTCGATGTCCGCGCACGTCGCTTCGACAAGCTGATGGCGTACGGCAAGTACAAGGAAAACCTGCCGGGCGCGTGATGCTCCTTTGTGCTTCCTTCACTCTCTTCGTCCACGGCCCGTTGAACAGCCGACCCTCGTGACCTCCGACACAGAAACCCCCGCTAGCCGCCTCGTGATCGAGGCGGTGCGGGCGGCGTTCGCCGACGTGTCGTTGTTTGCCTCTTCCGGTCCGATTACACCCATTGCCGTGGCGTTGAGCGGTGGCCTTGATTCAACAGTGCTACTCGATGCCGCCGTGCGTTGCATGGGCTCATCGCTGGTAGTGGCGCTTCATGTCCATCACGGATTGAGCCCGAACGCCGATGCATGGGCCGCGCATTGCCAGGCATTCGCGCAGTCGCTGGGCGTAACGTTCGTGTCCGCCCAAGTCGATGTCGTGCGCGAAGGCGGCGAAAGCCTCGAAGCGGCGGCTCGCGACGCGCGTTACCGTGCGCTCGACTCCATGTGCGAAGGGCAGGGCACGAGCGCTCTATGGCTTGCGCATCACGCCGACGATCAGGCCGAAACAGTCCTCCTCCAATTGTTGCGCGGCGCGGGCGTGGCCGGTCTTGCCGCGATGGCGCCGCAGCGTGTCGACGGGGTATCGATACCGCGCGTGCGGCCGTTCCTGCATCTGCTGCGGGCGCAACTCGAGCACTACGCGCACGAACGCGATTTACGCTGGATCGACGACGAATCGAACGCCGATGTGCGATACGCCCGCAACGCGTTGCGCCACGATGTGCTGCCGTCGCTCGCGGTCCATTTCCCAGGCTTCCGCGATGCCCTCGCGCGGACTGCATTGCATGCGGCATCGGCACAACGACTGCTCGACGAACTTGCGCGCATCGACATGGTGTCCGCACGGCGCGATGAAAGCGATGAGCACAGCAAGGACGCGCTGACGCTCGACGCCGTGCTCGCCCTCGACGACGAACGCGCGATCAATCTCTTGCGATACTGGATGCGCTCGCTGCAGATGCCGGCGGCGTCGGCGGCGCGTATCGGCGAAGTGCTTCGGCAATTACGCGATGCGGCCCGTTCCCGCGACGGTCACGCGTTGCGCGTCGATCACGCGGGCTACTGCCTGCGTGCGTATCGCGGCGCGATCGAATGGGAGAAGGGCGATAGCGCCGATCCGTCCGATCCCGAGACCGTGTCGCGTATGGCAAGCGTGTTGAACTGGAATGGCGAGAGCATCTGGCGGCTGCCGCAATGGCGCGGGACGTTTGTGTTCGCAGAAGTCGAAGAGCACGAGCCGGACGCGGTTCCCGAAGCGATTCTTCGCAGTGCGCCGCTGTGCGCGCGCTCGCGAGCGGGTGGGGAG
>NZ_JBAUSA010001176.1:0-2561 GCF_049581465.1 Caballeronia sp.
TGATTCCGCATCATCGAGGTGCCGTCGCGATGGCTGAAGTCGAACTGAAATATGGAAAGGACGCGAAACTTCGCGCGCTCGCCAAGGAAATTATCGAGGCTCAAGATAAGGAAATCGCGTTTATGAATCAGTGGCTAGCTGCGCGTCCGCAGAAAAAGTAGCGTCTGCACCGTGGGAATGGGCGACCAGAAACGACAAAGCCCCGCATGCGGGGCTTACTTGATACTTTGCTGACGATCGCGCCAAATTTAGAGCGAGTAGCCGTCCGTTTCCAGCGAGCGGATGCGCTTCTCGAGCTGGACGATATCCGATGACTGCGCCAAATATTCTTCACGGCGGTTACGTTCAGCGGTTTCAAACCAGATGCTTAGTTTTTCGAGCAAAGATGCAAACATGATTGTTTCTCCAAGGATTTCAATTGAATCCCCGGCGGTTCGGGTCAGGGATTTCCCTTAAAAAGGGTTAACCCGAAGTATAGCTGAAGTGAAGTAGGCGTGTTAGTGAAATGCGCGCATTGCGTGCATTCTCCCTTGGAATGGTGCATGCACCGACACGGGACAAGGGATTGATTTTATTAGAGATAATTGTGACATCTCTACACGCCCTCTCGTTTGTGCACCGCATTGGTGCTCGTCGCGTGGCGAACCCCTTCGATCTCGCACCAAGAAAATCACTGTGCCAACCGCTCCAAAATTGGGCAATCGGGGCGCGCATCGCCTTGGCAATGAACGGCCAGGTGCGCCAGGGTTTCCCGCATCTCAGTCAACTCCGCTATCCGACGGTCCAGTTCTTCAACGTGCTGGAGCGCAATGGCCTTGACCTCTGAACTTGCGCGTTGCCGATCCTCCCATAGCGCAAGCAGTTTGCGGATGTCGTCGACGAGAAACCCAAGCCGACGCGATTGCCGAACAAACCGAAGCGCGTGGACCTCGCGTTGCCCGTATACGCGATACCCTGCCGCGGTCCGGCCAACCGGTGGCAACAGGCCGACGCTTTCATAATATCGAATCATCTTGGCCGTCACACCAGACGCGCGGGCTGCTTCACCAATGTTCACTGAAAGTCTCCCAAAATCTCAAACAACTCTACACCTTCCAACGATGGCAAGGTATAGGATGAGCCGTTATCAAACACCAGCACGAGGACATGGGTAATGACTGAATTCGAAGTTGAAGGCATGAGCTGCCAGCATTGCGTTGCGGCTGTCACTCGTTCGATCCACGAAATTGACGCCGCGGCACAGGTGCGCGTGGATCTTGATAGCGGCACGGTCGTCGTCGAATCGACCGAGTCGACAAATGCGCTCAAAGAAGCGATTGATGAAGCGGGTTACGCGGTGGTATCGGCAAAAACCGTATGACGAAGTCGAACTACAAAGTCGCCGTAATCGGTGCGACTGGGCTGCTCGGGCGCGCTGTCGCGAGCGAATTAGCCGGCGTGTCGCGGTGGGACGTCGTGCGAACAGCGTTTCGCCGTGGTGACTCAACTACGGAAACACTCGATGTTCGTGACGAGAAAGCGGTCCGCCAATTCGTCGCATTCCACGCGCCCGACGCGATCGTCGTGACAGCAGCTGAACGTCGGCCAGACGTCTGCGAGAACGACCCCACGCTAGCGCGAGCGCTGAATGTGGACGCGTTGAGGTTTATCGCGGACGCCGCCCGAGACTGTGGCGCGTGGGCTCTTTCAATCTCGACCGATTATGTTTTCGACGGTACGAAACCACCCTATCAACCCGACGACACAGCCAACCCGCTGAATGCCTACGGACGCAGCAAGCTTGAGGGCGAGCGCGCACTGCTTGACGCGAGTTCTCGGTCGTGCGTCTTGAGATTGCCCTTGCTATATGGTCCGGTCATCGATTGGAGCGAATCGGCTGTCACCAGCATGACGCCATCGATCGTTGAATCTGCTCGAGCCGCAGGAATTCCAGCCGTGATGGATGCGTGGGCGATTCGCTATCCCACCTTTACACCGGACATCGCAGTAGTCATTCGACAACTGCTGGAGCGCTGTGAAAATGGCAATGCGATGGGTGGCGTAGTGCATTGGTCCGGTGACGAACCGATGACCAAGTTTGAGATGGCGCAACACATCGCCCGTGTTCTTCGCGTTGACGCGAACATCACGCCTCAACGTACTCCTTTTGATCTCACGCCACGCCCGAAGGACTGTCATCTTTCGTCGAGTGTGCTGGAAGAAATGGGCATCGGCCGCCGTACTCCCTTCGACGAAGCGATCCGGGCAGTGCTTCGGCGGAGCATGTAGGCGTCGATCTCCTCGTCGGCCTGTTAGGCGATCTGGCACACCGATGGCGATGCGTGAGCACAGATGTTGAACTTCGGAAGCGTCGTCCGTCCCGGAGATGCTTGACCACCATACTGCTCAATCGCTCTCAGTTGTGCTCTGTCACAGGTGTCCCGAACTCGGATTCTCCAACGCAAAAACCCCACCTTTGCGGGGTGGGGTTTTCGGATGCTAGAGCTAGCAAAGGGGAGCCTGACGATTACCTACTTTCACACGGGTATCCGCACTATCATTGGCGTGGAGTCGTTTCACGG
>NZ_JBAUSA010001177.1:0-1516 GCF_049581465.1 Caballeronia sp.
TTTCACCAACTTTATGGCTTCCCGGACGAGCTCGTTGGTGTTGAACGCGTGCGTGTTCAGATCGCCCTTCCTGAAGATTGCCTGAACTCTTTCGATTACCGCTGCCACGCGCTGGCCGTCAGCAACGATCTGGTTAAACGCTGTCTTCGCCTCATCGAGATCGGGCGTCGCACGATCAAGCCAGCGCAAGCCCGCAGCGGCATTGGCCATCATCGCCGTCAATGGCTGCGTGACTTCGTGAGCAATCGCATTACTAAGCACGGTTTCATCTCCCGGGCAAACCTCGTCCCCAAAATACTCGGCGACGGCCTGTGGGATTTCGACCGCCCGTGGGTCAAAGCAGTGGATCACAAGTGTCTTCATCGGGATGGCTTGGTTGGCGCCCGCGAAGGTATTCATATCGAACCCGGGTTGTTTCCTGTACTCGTAATCGCTGAACTTGCCCATTTTCTTGCTCCGTTGGTGTGTAACCAAGGTATAGAACATCCCCCTTGCAAGTTACTTTCAACTCCTGATTTGTCGAAAGCATCCGTTCAAAAAGACCGCAAGCCGGTGCGGTAGTCGTGCCTTTGACGACCTTCAGCGCACCGGATAGTCCCGCCCCAAGGTCTCGGCCAGAAACGCCGCGACTTTTTGCATCCGGGGGACACGCAGTAGGTATTGATGCACGCTGAGGTAGACATCCCGACGTACGTCGATCTGCCCTTCCAGAACCTGCACAAGACCGAACCGTTGCGCCCGGGCGAACGCTGGCAGCATCACAAGACCCGCGCCGGAGGCAGCCGCGAAAAGCTGGGAAACCATACTGCTTGAGTAAAAACCGATCTGTGGATCGACGATCACATCGTCAAGCCATCGGACAGCCTCGAGCTCGATCAGGTCGCGGATATAACCGACGAAGCAGTGACGCTGCAAATCCGCTACCGACTCGGGCACACCATATTCGCCCAGGTAATCGGGGTGGGCGTAAAGGTGCAGCGGAAACTGGCCTACCCGCGTTATTTCGAGGTTGAGTCCGCTCGGCTCGAAAAAACCCAGAAACAGGTCTGCTTCCCGATGAGAGATTTGAACGTCGTGCGGCGACGTGACGAGCTCGATCGCAATCGATGGATGCTGGCGTTTCAGTTCGACGAACTGCTCGCTGAGATACAGCGTCGCGATCCCTTCCATGGTCGCAATCCGCACGCGACCACTCAGGCCGGGCGGATTGGCGTTCACGCTGTCGCCCAATGCCAGTACGTTGGCTTCGATCGCTTCGACATACGCACGCATGTCGCGGCCTTGCGCGTTCAATCGGTAGCCCAATCGGTCTCGCTCGAAAACGGGCGTCTTCAGCGCGAATTCCAGCGCTGAAATGCGCCTCCCGACGGTTGCGTGGTCCATTGCGAGCGCCCGGCCCGCTTTTGAAAGATTTCCTGCTCGGGCAACGGCAAGAAAAATACGCAAATCATTCCAGCTGAGTTGATTCAAATTCATTTGAGGACATCGGGATAGTACGGCGCGGTGAGGGTGTGCA
>NZ_JBAUSA010001178.1:0-1959 GCF_049581465.1 Caballeronia sp.
GTTCATGGCCGTGCTCGACCGCACCGCGGCGAAGGTGATTGCCTACGCGCTGCAGAAGTCCGCGCGCCGGGTGGGCGCCACCGTGATCGTGGCCACGACGCACACCGACATTGTGGAAGACCTCCAACCGAGTCTGTTCATCGAGAAGCGCTATCGCGAAAAGCTGCGCATCGAGACATTCGAGCGGCTTTGCGCCGCGGCGGCCGGCAAGGAAGCGCTCACGCGCGACGAAGCCTATGAACTCCTTTTGAGGATGCAGTGATGAACGATCAATACAAGGCAGCCGTCGCGCTGTCGAGCACCCAGGCGCAGCTCGTCTACTTCAGCACGCCGACGTGCGGGCCGTGCAAGACCCAGAAGCCGATGATGCAGCGACTGAAGGGTACCTATCCACATTTCTTCTCCCTGTAGTCGTGCCGTTACTAGGGTTGGGGATCGGCAAGATCACGCCGCTGGATAGGGAGAAATATGGGAAGAAAACGGGATTCTGGAGTCAGTTCCGCGACGGCCCGTAAGCATGAAGAAGAAAATCAAGTGAAGCAGTCCGCTGGCAAGGAGCGCGATACTCTGTCGTTCCTCCTGGGCATAGGCACTGGGGCTGCCGCGCGTCGGCGGGACGTTAAGAAAAATCTGAGAGAATGAATATGAACAAGCAAGAATTGGTTGACGCAATCGCATTGGCCGTCGGCACCACCAAGAGCGCCGCCGGCGAGACCCTCGACGCGTTTGTCGCCGTCGTGACGCAAGCCGTCGCCGAAGGCGATAGCGTGCAGTTGGTCGGCTTTGGTACCTTCAGCGCCGGCCACCGTGCGGCGCGCACCGGTCGCAACCCGAGGACCGGCGAAAGCTTGCAAATTGCGGCTGCAAAAACCGTCAAATTCACGGCCAGTAAGGCCTTCAAGGATTTAGTGAATTCGTAAGGGCGCTCGGCGTATCACCGGCGCTTTGCGCAACCCCATGGCAAGCGGTGGCGAAGCAATGGCTCGGCGCTTCAACACGGGAGGCAGCGTCGGCGACGCTTAAAACAGTTGATCATCAAGCGGCACCAGGTTCGTCCACTTCACGGCACTGCGCCGCTCGACGCCGTCACAGTGAATCGATTTGATCATGACTCGCTCGCCGCGCGCTTCGCCCAACACTTCGGCAATGCGATCGCCGTATCGCACGAGCGTTCCGCGGGCTGGTCGACGGCGAATGCTGGGTCGGGTGCGTTTCATCGGCATCGCGCAGGAAGGGTTTTTGCAACACGTATGATTATGCCCATTGCGGCGTAGCGCAACGTCTGGCGGCCGTGGTATCCGTCGTGCATTTCAAATCGTAGGTTTTTCTTATGCACCGAATCGTTGTGCGTCGCTCACCCGTTCATGGCCGATGCGTGTTCGCTTTAATCAACATCCCATCCGGGGAGTTACTGGCCGAATACAAAGGTGAAGTGACATCCTGGCGCGTCGCGAGCCAGCGCCATCAACGCAACAGCGCCGAGGACGGCCACACGTTTTTCTTTGGGTTGGATGACCGACATGTCATCTACGGTGCACGCGATGGCAATTCTGTACGTTGGCTCAACCATTGCTGCGAGCCGAACTGCGAGGAAGAGCACGAGGGGAGTCGTGTGTTTATCCGGGCCCTCGCTGACATCATGGCCGGCGAAGAGTTGTTCATCGATTATTTACTCGACGTGAGAGGCCGCCGCACGGCGGCTGTCAAAAAGCTGCATGGTTGTCGATGCGGCGCGCGGCACTGCCGAGGAACGATGCTCGCCCCGCGGTAAGTCGTTCAGGGCCATCGGCGGTCGTCGCGCGTTTTCAACTTGTCTACGCAATCGCGTACCTCGGGCGTCGACGGAAAGGATTGACGCGTTTTCACGCAAAGACGCGTAGGCAAAAAACAGTGGCGTTGCGATGGGCCTTATCGCGATGCCACCGCCGCCGAGCCCTCTCATAATTCAGTCCGTTATCC
>NZ_JBAUSA010001179.1:0-1650 GCF_049581465.1 Caballeronia sp.
GTAAGCTATCGTCATCAAGACAAGGGAGGACGACGGGCCACATGAATCTTCAGGACATCGCGAAGAAGGCGCTCGAAGTTCTTGGGACCGGTCGGCAACTCGATCCGTTCTCCAAAGTCTATCCCGACTTTGCACTTAAGGATGCTTATAACGTTACGGCGGCGGTTCGCGCAGAAAGGGAAGCGCGCGGCGAGCGTCCCATCGGCCGCAAGATCGGTTTCACCAACCGGACCATATGGGCGGAGTACGGCGTCTACGCGCCGATCTGGGGCTATGTCTACGATGGCACGGTCCGCGAGCTCACCGGCGAGCCGCTCCAGGCTTCGTTGAAGGGCTTGGCAGAACCCCGTATCGAGCCAGAAATCATGTTCGGCCTTGCGGCCCCTCCCGAGCCCGGCATGGATGAGCACGCCCTCATCCAATGCATCGACTGGATCGCGCACGGCTTTGAGATCGTGCAGTCGATCTTTCCGAACTGGTCGTTCCAGGCGGCAGACACTGTCGCCGGATACGGCCTGCATGGACGACTGTTTGTCGGACCGCGTCATTCTGCGGCGTCACGACGCAACGAATGGGCGAGTGAGCTCTCTCGCTTCGAGATCGACCTGTTCCGCAACGGAGCCCAGGTCGATCACGGGGCCGCTGCGAACGTCCTCGATGGGCCGCTATTTGCCCTGCGTCATCTCGCCGAGACGCTGGCGCAGGATCCTGGAAGCCCGCCGCTCGCCGCGGGCGAAATCGTGACCACCGGAACGCTTACACGCGCCTTTCCTGTGGCGGCCGGTGAGGAATGGAGCACAAAACTCTCAGGTGTTCCGCTTGAGGACTCGCGGATCCGCTTCGTCTGATCGGTGGGATTCCAAGCACCATTTCGATCACATGCGATTCAATATGAATTCAATGTGATTCCCGCCCCATAAGGAGGTCTTGACCAGCCCTCACTGAAAATCCGGGTCTACACATATGGAGCTTGACTTGTATCCAGGTGTCGCCGCAATCTCAGGTTGTAGCGTGATTCTGTCGTCAAATTTGATGACCGATGGTTGCGAAGTGCGGAGGCTAAGACCTTGGATATTCTCGCTGTTTACGGCGCCTGCAGCGCCATTACGACGATTGCATTCCTTGTTTTCTGCTTCCGCGCGGCGGAGGCCCCGTACAATGATTGAGGTCCCATCCGAATTCCTCAACGCCTTGTTTATGGCGCTCATCGTGCTCTCGAGCATCAAGCGGTCAAGGCAGCAGTTCTCGTAACAGAGCGCGTGGGCGCCCGGATTCATCGCCGATATTCAGTCCGAGCGATCACTCCGGTAATTAATACGCCAAGTTCTTGGATTTGAGCGAAACCCGATCGGTGCGGCTAGCCGCCGGGAAGGGGAAAAACGAGCCCGTTAAGCTCAGAATCGTCATGTCGCCGCCACCGATAATCAGGAAGCGGGAGCGCGCAGCCGGGATGTGATCGCGCTCACAGCGAAGAACAGCGGATCTCATTAGCTTTGAATTACCAGGACATTGAGACTGGTTAGGGGACGACCGGCGCTAGTCAGCTTAGGGCAAAAGAGCTCCGCTTAGCGGTTCTGGGTTTCGGGCGGCGCCTGGAATTCCTGCGGGGTCGGAACTCTTTTGGCTTTGCGCCGTTGGACCCAGAAGGAT
>NZ_JBAUSA010001180.1:0-3097 GCF_049581465.1 Caballeronia sp.
GAATGTTGCACTCCCGGCATTGCGAATCGCACGTTCCCTACCCTGCAATTGGGCACCCGCATCACCCAATAAAGCCGGCCGCACCGTCTTGTTGAACCGATGTTTCAATGCGTGTACGCGACCAACCGCATCGGCAGGGCTAGGTCACCGGAGTACGCATCATTCGGATCGCCTCATACAAATTCACGACTCGTGACGCTGCGCTAAAGTTTTGGAGTCCAGTCGGGGTCATTGGATCGGCGGTACTGAGCCGAGCTTTTGCGAAAGCAGCCGTTCGTAGACACCGAAGTTCAGGTCAATTTCCCTCTGCTCGACTGTATTAACCGTCATCGTGATCTGTTCAGGCAGCAGGCCAAGCACGGTGGCCATGGCAACTTCGAGGTGCACCGCGCAGCGCCGGTCATCTGGCATCGTGGTTCCCACGAAAATCTCATAGGCCTTGTCCTGGTCGCGATAGGCCACTTCAACAAGTCTTGCCCGGGCACTCATGTTGTTCTCGATGGCTAGACGCGCAACGTCGGCCAACGTATGCAAGGTCTCGGTGGGAAAGCCGCGGGTCGCACGCAGGCGGACCCGGTGTTTGCCCAAAGTCTTCCAGTCTGTTTCAAATTCCACGGCAGGCTCCGGATATCTGGTCTGTCGATGCATCACCCGCGATAGGTGTTCACCCTTCGCGGGCGCCTCCAGGCATTTAGCCAGCGCTGACTTCAATGCGGCGCGGCCGTGCTTCCTCGCGGCGCGGGATGCTGAGCTTAAGCACCCCGTCGCTTAGGTTCGCATCGATCTTCGATATATCGAAATCCGCGCTCAATGAAAATGCTCGGGCAAAGCGCGGTTCACGGATCTCCGCGTGATGCACGCGCAAACCGACGGGCGTGTCGATCGACGCTTGGCCTTCAATGAAGAGATTGCCATCCTGTACGTGGACGTTCAAGCGGTCCCGCGATACGCCCGGCAGATCGGCCCACAACGTGATGCCATGCGCGTCCTCGTAAATATCGATGGCAGGAACGATCGCGGGACCCTTTTGCGCCTGGGTATCGCCATTGCGCGCGACAGTGCCGGTATTGCGTTCGGCGAGCTGGGTCTTGGTGTTCATGATGCTCTCCTCGGATGATGTGACCGGGTGGTCATTGGATTGCGATAGTGCGCGGGCGCGACGTCTCGCGCTTGCCGATGCTGATCGTGAGGCAACCGTTCGCGTAGCGCGCCTTGACGTTGTCCGGGTCGGCGTCACGCGGCAACTCGATTGCGCGACGGAAGGCGCCTGCGAAGCGTTCTTGCGCATAAGAACGTCCTTCGGACTGGGGCTCGACACGCGCGCGCTCGCCGCTGATGGTCAGCAAGCCCTTATCCACAGTCAGTTCCAGTTTGGCCGGGTCGATTCCCGGGGCGAACGCGACAATCTCCACGGAGTCGTCCGTACCCCCAAGGTTAATTTGCGGAAAGCTGCTAGACCGCGATGCCCGGATGCTTGATGGCAGCCCGCTGAACAACGACGACATCTGGCGCTGAAAACGGTCGAGCTCATCGAACAGGCTGTTATTGAAAAGAAGGTCACTCATGGCTGCTATCTCCCAAATTTCGGCAGAAGACGAACCGGCATTCGCGCTCCAGCCCCTCTGCCCAGGTCTCTGACAAACCAATCGAAACACGCAGCGCGAACATCGCGACTGTTTACGGAATCGAAAATAGAACATCGTTGGAGATTTTCAAGAGATCCGGCTCAAAATTTTTTTATCTTTTCCCAGACCGCAATCGCCTCCTTCATCCCGTACTAAGCCAGGTACGTCGATTGCATTTCCAATGCGTGCGCGAGGCGCAGACATCAGATTATCCGCCTGGAAGTGGGCACGCTCGGCGGGCATCACGCGAACAATGTGATGATTTCTGGCCCGGTCGTGCCGCTCAACTTGGAATACGTTCAGGCGATTGCCCTGGCGATCCATGAGCTTGCGACCAACGCGTTGAAGTACGGCGCACTCAAGCAGCGTGAGGCGCGTTTGCAGATTCAGTGGCGCGTTGACGCAGACAAGGATGGCAATCCGACGCTCTTCCTGGAGTGGCGTGAGAGCGAGTTGAGCGTGCCACCTGATTCATCCCGGCGCGGATATGGTCGACAACTGATCGAGCAGGCGCTCGCCTTCACCCTTCGTGCAAAAACGGAACTGGTATTCGGAACCGACGGAATCACGTGTCAGATTGAACTGCCTCTCGTGCGCCGACCGGGAGGAAGCCACGCGATGAGTGCCCCATGACCGCTCCTATGCAGATCCGACCGCTCGCGGGTCGCCGCATTCTGGTGATCGAAGATGACTATCTCGTCGCGCAGGCGTTGTGCGGGCTTCTCATGGAAGCGGGCGCAACGGTCGTCGGGCCTATTGGATGGCTAGATGAAGCGCTGACATTCGCGCGTGAGTGCGGCGAGCGGTTTGATAGTGTGGTCCTGGACGTTGATTTACACGGAGAAAAGTCATATCCCGTTGCGGATGTCCTCCGAAGCACGAAAACACGATTTGTCTTCACGACGGGTTATGGGAGGGACGCACTTGATGCTGCGTATCAGGAGTGCCCGCGCTGCGAAAAGCCGCTCGATCCTCAAATGCTATTGCAAGCTCTATCACACGGCTAGCGTGAATTATTCCTCAAAGACCTAACCCGTCGTCTGCCTGTTCTCAGATGTTGCTACGCGAACGCCGATGGCTGTTTGCACCTCGAAAGCCGCCATTCGATGGTCGGGTGGTCCAGCGGCAGAAGCGGGGTCGACTACAGCCGACCGCATCGGATCCTAGTCGGCCAATTTGAGATGTTGGGCCGCATCGCGCGAACGGCCGCTTCCGAGTCAGCCTGCCCCAAGATCGCAGCCTCCTCGCCCTGAAGTAACGATTGCATCGCTCTCTCAATGGGGTTTTCTTCCGATCGAAATTCGTCCCCAATTCGGGCATAACATAGGTGGCTCATGGCCCTCGACACCCGCTTACGCTTTGGAGACGCCTACATGTTTGCACGGGGATAGTCGATCCAGCTGTTGAAGTCCGTTATTAACGCTAGCGATGTCCACAAGAACGCTAATCGTGCCCGTTAATTATGCTAGCGC
>NZ_JBAUSA010001181.1:0-3968 GCF_049581465.1 Caballeronia sp.
TCGCAGTGCAGCAAAATAGTTATCGTCGTGGAACAAAAACCGGAGTCTCCTGCCGGCGCCTCCCCGCGACGTGAGCAAATCTGTGGGGGGCACCAACTGCTCGATGGATCCCTGCGGTTCGCCGAAATAATACTGATCCGAACTCTGGCTGTCGTCGCGATGACCTACAAGCGCTGTAATCAGTGACTTGACATGAAGCGCGAGCGTCTCGAATCCTCGCAGCAGTGTTTCACTAGCCAAAAGCAGGTGCGACTTGCCGCTGGGCGACGCCGGGACGACCTCGATCAGCTTTTCGTCGATCAGACAGTTGATGCGGCGATGCGCCGTTCCATAAGCCAAGCCCGAAACCTTGATGAGCCGGGAAATCGACACATCCTCCTGCTGCAATTTTGCTTTTACCAGGAAACTCGTGAGTGCCCAGTCGGAGTCCGGAGCCATGCCTTGGATCTGCACGTTGAACGGGCCTCTCGTGCTATCAATGAACTCAATAATCCGTAGAAATTCTTGGTCGTTCATCGTTGGAGAGGCTAGCGTTTTCCCTAGATTGGGAGGTCTCCGCACAAATCGCGCGCATTAGTGGCCTCAAATATCCATTCTGGATGACTCGCCGATTGATGTCTAGCACGACGACAACTACTCTGATCCCACTGGTTGCGCGATGGACATCAGGGACAGCGAAGCGGGAGTGTGAGCCGTTAGCGGCCGACAAGACCCACGGGAGAAGCGAATGCATTTCATTGTCCATTGTCTCGACCATGAGAACGCTCTGCAGCGCCGTCTCTTGAATTACGAGGCGCACAAGGAATATCTCGCCAATGCCGAAGTGCAATCAATAATTTGGGGTCCACTGGTGTCCGACGACGGAGAAACGATAATCGGAAGCTGCTTTATGGTGGACGCTGAAAGCAAGGAAGACGTCATCCAGTTCAACCGGAATGATCCGTTTGCTGTCGCTGGGGTCTGGCGACAGGTCAATATCCATGGTTTCCTCAAACGCGTGGACAACCGGGAAAAGTGAACCGAAACGAATGCTGGGACAGCGGGGATCGCCATCTGCTGCTGATCTTCTGCCTGATTTAGAAGTGGCAGCGGAGCTTGCAGAGCACGATCACAATCAGAACCCGTTATAAATAAATCAGCCGAAATAAAGGGGCTGATTAGATTTATATTCTAAGGATAGCGAAGTGATAAAAGGGCCGGTAAAAGTAGCAATGGTGGGTCTCGGATGGTGGGGTCGCAAGATGATCGCCGTCACGAAGGGCGCGGCCGAGGATCTGGACGTTGTATGCGCTGTGGAACCGTTTGGTGAGACCGCAGAGGCATTCTGCAACGACAACGGCATCCGTTTTTTCCGGGAGTACTCCGCTGCTCTGGCTGATCCGGAAGTCGAGGCCGTCATTCTCGCCACACCGCACGATTTGCACGAGGAGCAGCTCGACCAAGCGGTCAGCGCCGGCAAGCATGTTTTCTGCGAGAAGCCGCTGGCATTGACTCGTGAGGGTGCTGTACGTGCCGTGAGGGCGTGCGAATCGCGTGGGCTTATTTTGGGGATGGGGCATGAACGCCGGTTCGAACCACCTGTTGCGCAGATGCTCGCGGCCGCAAGCGACGGTACCCTCGGTCGGATCCTGCAGGTTGAGGCCAACTTTAGCCACGACAAGTTCCTGAGCCTCGATCCCTCGAACTGGCGACTTAATTCCAGTCTCGCTCCCGTGGCCGGGATGACGGCGACGGGCATTCATCTGACGGACCTCGCAGTCAAGCTACTCGGCACCGCGCTGGACGTGCGCGTCGTCTGTGAGAACCTCGCCTCGCCATTCCCACAGGGCGACACAATGAGCGCCCATGTTCGCTTTAGAGACGGGGGAACCGCCTATATAAGCGCCACCCTGGTCACCCCGTTCGTATCCCGGTTTGCAGTGTTCGGTACGAAAGGCTGGATCGACATTCGGGACAGGGCACATGTGGAATCGCCAGACGGCTGGGTCGTTACGAAGACGTCGACGGGCATGCCAATTGAGGTTTCTCACGTGCCTCCGGCGGAGCCTGTACGCGACAACCTCGTCGCATTTGCGCATGCCGTGCGCGGTGAAAGTGAGTACCCCATCAAGGCGTCGGAAATGATCGAGAACATCGCACTTCTCGAAGCAATTATTGCATCCGCCAAGAACGGGCAAGTAGTGGCTCTCGCCTGATAGCGAACCTCAAAAAACACAATTGGAGACTCAAATGAAGGCTCTTGTATTCGAAGCCCCCGGCAAGCCCGTAGTTAAAGACTTGCCCATGCCGCAGATCAAGGACACGGAAGTCCTGATTCGCACCCGCGCTGTGGGGATCTGTCACTCTGATTATGAGCTTCTTGGAGGCCGGTACATCATCCCGATCTCCTATCCTGTTACACCTGGCCATGAATGGTGCGGAGAAGTCGTGGAGGTGGGACGGTTGGTGTCAGGTCTTGACGTCGGGGACCGCGTGGTTGGCGAATGTGTCGTCGAGACTCCCGAACGTCTTCACCATTTTGGTTTCTCCATGGACGGGGCGGACCGCGAGTATTTCGCTGTTCAGCCGGAGTGGCTTCACAAGCTCCCCGCCAATCTGGACGACACGACGGGTTCTCTGATTGAGCCGTTCACATGCGGATACTACGCGGTGATGCGATCCGGCGGGACCAACGCCAGCGAAACCGTCGTCGTTTCGGGCGGAGGCACGATCGGACTGTGCGCGGCTGCGGCGGCGATCGGCATGGGCGCACGCGTGATCGTGATTGACCCGGTCGCCCGTCGCCGGGAAGCAGCCCTTAAACTTGGAGCGGACTTCGTGCTGGAGCCAACGGACGATGTGATCGAACGGGTGAAAGCGCTTACCGGCGGCAAGGGCGCAGAGTTGGTCATTGAAGCATCCGGACATGACTCGTCCCTTGGGAAGGCGTTTGCGTTTGCTGCTGAAGAAGGACGTGTTTCAATGGTCGGCATCAGCATCGACCGCATGGTGACGGCTAACCTCGGGCAGATTCAAATGCGCAACCTCACCGTTCGCGGTTGCATCGGCTCCCCTGGTGTTTGGCCTGCGGCGATCCGCTTCCTTGAAAAGACAGGAATCGATCTGTCGCCGATCCAGACGCATCGCTTCGATCTGAAGGATGCCTTAGAAGCTTTGAACGTGGCGCAAAGCGAGTGCATTAAGGTCACGCTGACAAACGCGTGAACACTTTGACGGGGAGCGTGGTTGTGGGCAGAACTGACGCAACCGGCGATCTGCACATCTGCAAGCACTCAAAAGTCTGGGCGGGCGCAGCGTCAAGTCCCCCAGTGAGGATTGCCGTCCGTTTCCACACGTTGATGCAACCGCTCTAGCGCGGAGAGAGTCCATGCGTAATATTAACGAAGACACAATCACACAGGCTGTAGTCGCATCGATGCGCGACGCTGGAAATGCCAGACTGCGTACGGTCATGACCTGTCTGGTCCAACACCTGCACTCGTTTGCACGTGAAGTGAAGCTTACGGAAGATGAATGGTTCCAGGCAATCAGATTTCTGACCTCCGTGGGCCATATCACCGACGACAAACGGCAGGAATTCATCCTTCTGTCGGACACGTTGGGCCTGTCGATGCTGGTGACTGCGCAAAACAATAAGAGGCCGGCAGAATGCACAGAGGCTACCGTCTTCGGTCCGTTCTTTGTCGACGGTTCGCCGGAGTACAAGAATGGTGATGACATTTCCAACGGTGCGTGCGGTGAGCCTTGTTTCGTGAGCGGCAGGGTTCTCAGTGTCGACGGATCGCCAATCGCTTCCGCACGAATCGACGTGTGGCAGTCGGACGAAGACGGCTTTTACGACGTCCAACGGCCGCCGGAGATCTCATCGATGCCTGAACACCGGGCGCGCGGCTGGCTGAGCAGCGCGGCCGATGGGAGCTTTAAATTTCGCTCCATATTGGCCGTGGCATACCCGATCCCTCACGATG
>NZ_JBAUSA010001182.1:0-3580 GCF_049581465.1 Caballeronia sp.
GTGCCATCCTGCTTGTTGGGATTGATCGCCATACGCCCATTCTAAACAACTCGGACAGGCTCGCCACCTCGCCAAAACTCCGTTCGCCAAGCTAAGCGAAACAGAGTCGCCGCATACTTCGCGCAACCTGTCGCGTCTGAATTCCGCCAGCCCGAAAAGCAGGGCTAACCCTCTTTAAACACCGTTGAATCCAGTATCGCACAGCTCTCGAAAAAACAATTGTCTGGTCGGTCGCAGAGCGCTCCTGGCCCAAGGCCCGGAACCGCATGCGGGATGGTTCTACCGCTGTGATGCCAACCGTGCACCGTATCTGGGTCGATTATGCGACTTTTCAAGATGGCGCGCTTGGACGGCGGGACAAGCGGAAAGCGGGATTAACCCTAGCGCTGCGCGGCTTTACAACGCCTTTACGCCCATCTCAAAATTTTCTTGACACTTGATTTAAGAGATTAAACAATCAAATTGGCACTTTTTTCCGAGTGAGGTTTGGGCGAAGGAAGGCCATGGTGAGCTTGTGAGAGGGGGGGCGGTGCACGGTGGGATCGCCAAGCTTTTCGAGCGTGCTCGTGGTAGCTATACGAGTAAGAGGGGAAGTGATGTCAACTGGTACGGTCAAATGGTTCAACGACGCGAAAGGCTACGGATTCATCACGCCAGATGAGGGCGGCGAGGATCTGTTCGCCCATTTCTCGGCGATTCAGATGAATGGTTTCAAGACGCTCAAGGAAGGCCAGAAGGTCAGCTTTGAGATTGTCCAGGGACCCAAGGGCAAGCAAGCATCGAACATCCAGGAATCGGCCTGACCGTTCGACTGCGCACTGTCCTCAAGACCCGGCCGCGTGCCGGGTTTTTTGTGTGCCGGGTTGTTCGTCGGCAGGCCGCTTGGCCGAAGCAATATGCTTTGCTCGCGCAATTGCAACGAATCCCGTCGGCGTCGGGCGTTGGACCCGTCGACTGCCTCACTACGGTGTCCGATGAACCGCCTGGCATGGCGAACAGCGATATTTCGACGCGTGATCTCACGCGTCACACAGTTGCGCTATCCTTCATCGCTCGCGTGCGGGCTCCCTTCGATTTGGCGCAAAAGGAAAGTAAGTCAATGGTACAGAGGATCCGCCGCCGCATGCTGGTTGCTGGTGCGCTGGCAGCGGCCGGGTTGACGGGCCCCAAGGGTGTCAACGCAATGCCGGACGGCAGATTGACGATCGCAGTCGTGCTGAAGTCCCGCGCGGACCCGTATTTCCTTGCCATGGCGCGTGGCGCGCAGAACTATCAGACGCACTATGCATCGCAGTTTGACCTGACCGTTCGGGGAACCGCAACGGCAATCGACACCCCCGCCCAGATTCGCATCGTCGACGAGCTGATCGACGCCCGGACTAGCGCAATCGTGCTCGCACCTATCGATTCGAAAGCGCTGATCCCCGTGGTGGCGCGCGCAATTGCCGCGGGCGTCATCGTGATCGCGATCGACAATCCTCTCGACGAGATGTCCCAGGATGCCGCCGGCATTTCCGTACCGTACGTGGGCCCGGACAACCGCAAAGGCGCCCGGTTGGTCGGGAACTATCTGGCCGCGAGGCTCAAGCCGGGCAATGAAGTCGGGATCCTCGAAGGCCTATCCACCGACCGCAACGCGCAGCAGCGCACGGCGGGTTACCAGGATGCGATGTACGCCGCGGGCATGAAAGTCGTCGCAATACGCTCGGGCGAGTGGGATTACGGCAAAGGCAAAGTGGCTGCATCGGCCATGCTCGGCGAACATCCCTGGATTCAGGCGCTCTTGTGCGGCAACGACAACATGGCCGTGGGGGCAGTCGACGCTGTTCGCGACGCGCGAAGGACGGGCCGCATCTTCGTCACGGGCTACGACAACGTGGACACGATAAAAACGCTGATCTACGACGGCCGGATCGTCGCGACCATGGATCAGTTTGCCGAAAGGCAGGCCGTGTTTGGGGTCGACATCGCGCTAAAGGCGCTCGTCGAAAGAACGAAGCAGCAGAACTTGTCGCGCATCATCGAGACGCCATTGCAACTGGTCACGAACGGCGGACATTGAACGGCCTGCTGCTTCAGTTGCAAAAAAACCCAGAGTTTCAAAGGCTCTGGGTTTTTTGCCGGATTTCTCCGGATGACGCTGGACCTGCCTACATATTCTCGATCATCACCTGACCGAAGCCCGAGCAGGAAACCTGCGTCGCGCCTTCCATCAAACGCGCGAAGTCATACGTCACGCGCTTCTGCAGGATCGATTTTTCCATCGACTTGATGATCACGTCAGCGGCTTCAGCCCAGCCCAGGTGACGCAGCATCATTTCTGCCGACAGGATTTCCGAACCCGGATTCACATAGTCCTTGCCCGCGTACTTCGGCGCCGTGCCATGCGTGGCTTCGAACATGGCGACCGAGTCAGACATGTTCGCGCCCGGAGCGATACCGATGCCGCCAACCTGTGCCGCCAGCGCGTCCGAAACGTAGTCGCCGTTCAGGTTCAGCGTCGCGATCACGTCATATTCGGCGGGGCGCAACAAGATCTGCTGCAGGAATGCATCGGCGATCACGTCCTTCAGCACGATGTCGCCGCCCTTCGGGTTCTTGATCTTCATCCACGGGCCACCGTCGATGAGTTCAGCAGCGAACTCCTTCTGCGCCAGCGCGTAGCCGAAGTCACGGAATGCACCTTCCGTGTACTTCATGATGTTGCCCTTGTGCACCAGCGTGACCGAGCTGCGGTTGTGGTCGATGGCATATTGAATCGCCTTGCGAACGAGGCGCTCCGTGCCTTCGCGCGACACCGGCTTGATACCGATACCCGATGTTTCCGGGAAGCGGATCTTCTTCACGCCCATTTCTTCGCGCAGGAATTTGATGAGCTTCTTCGCTTCTTCCGACTCAGCCGCCCATTCGATGCCGGCGTAGATGTCTTCCGAGTTCTCGCGGAAGATGATCATGTTGGTCTTTTCCGGCTCGCGCACCGGCGACGGCACGCCCTTGAAATACTGCACCGGGCGCAGGCAGACGTACAGGTCGAGTTGCTGGCGCAGCGCCACGTTCAGCGAACGAATGCCCCCGCCGACCGGCGTGGTGAGCGGACCCTTGATCGAGACGACGTATTCCTTCAGCACGTCCAGCGTTTCTTCGGGAAGCCACACGTCGGGACCGTAGACCTTGGTCGCCTTCTCGCCCGCGTAGATTTCCATCCAGTGAATCTTCTTCTTGCCCGCATACGCCTTCTGCACGGCTGCGTCGACGACCTTGATCATCACCGGGGTGATGTCGAGACCGGTGCCATCGCCTTCGATGTAAGGGATGATCGGCTGGTCGGAAACGTTGAGCGAGTAATCCGCGTTTACGGTGATCTTGTCACCGCCCGTCGGAACCTTGATGTGCTGATACGGCATGGTCGACTCCAAAGATGGCTAGGCTGGTAAAACCAGAAAAAGCGTATGGGAATGCGAGCTAAAACGGAGATGCGAACGATGTGGGCCCGGGCCGAAACCGGCATTGCCGGCGCGCGCTCGCGGCGGTCAGAAGGCTATTCTAGCCCACGCCCTCAAGCCTCTGCGCGGGCTAGTCC
>NZ_JBAUSA010001183.1:0-1817 GCF_049581465.1 Caballeronia sp.
TTTTGCTGCGTGTAATGCATGATCGCCTTGCGCGCGGCGAACACGCCCTTCGAGTCCGAATAGCCCGATGACGTGGGCAGGTTGCGAATCATGTCCTGGATGATCTCGTCCGGCGCGTCGAAACCGAACGCGGCCAGGTTGCCGATGTTCAGCTTGATGATCCGGTGGCCCTCCTCCTCAAGACGCTTCGCGTGTTCGAGCACGGGCCCGCGAATGTCGTAACAGACGTTTTGTAATTTATTGGATTTGAAAATCGTTTTCACGGCGGGAATGCTCACTGGTTTGCGTGGAACTCAGGCTCGGCTGGGTCGGTGATTCGGGGCGACAATTCGAAAACGGGGACAACACAGTTAAACATCGCAGCACTCGCAGCGCTGCCCGGCGACGTTTCATTGGACCACTGGCTTCAAGGCGGCGAAGTTCCAGGCGCCAAGCCCTGAACAGCGACGCGGAACAGGCAGTCTAGCGAAAATGCGCCGGAAATAGGCAGGTTTGGCCGTGATTGCGCGAGCTTATGGCCATCAGGCCAAGGGCAAACGAATCGAAATGCGTGTCGGCGAACCGCTTGTGGCGGCCCGCGATGCAAGAGCCGCCCCGGGGTTGCAACCCGCTGGCGGCTGAAAAGTTATAATTTAGCGGATTATCAGTGACTTTCGCAATGCACCATTGGAAAGAGGTTCTTCCATGGTCGGGCCGCGACGCCGTCTATGCCTTCTCTGCCTTCTATGCCTTCTATGCCTTCGGCGGCAACGCCTCACCGCGAATCACGTCCCGCCTTTCTCTCGCCAGTCGGAATATCGCTTTGAAACTACACCAGGAATCCAGCGGCGCGCTCAATACCATCACGAGCTACGGCGCCAATTACGTCGCAATCAACCTGCAGCGGCATGACAGCAGCATCATCGTGATGCCGGAATCGCCCGTGATTGCGTGGCCCGTGTCTTCTTTCGAAGCGTTGACGCCCGAACACTTTGACGCGCTGATCGAAATCGCACCCGAAGTCGTCGTTTTCGGCAGCGGATCGCGCTTGCGATTTCCCCATCCGCGTCTCACCGCGAAACTCGCGCAACGCCGTATTGGCGTTGAAACCATGGATTTCGGCGCTGCCTGCCGCACTTACAACATCCTCATGTCCGAAGGCCGCCGGGTCGCCGTGGCATTGCTGATCGAAGTTTGACGGACATGCGCTGACGTTTCTGCAATTGACACCCCGGGGACTCGCAACTCGCGGGCCCCGCTCGCCAGTGCGCTAAACTTCGGCCCGGCGCGTGGGTGGTCGGCTGGCTGAGCGCCGGTCGAATTCCCGATTCTTTTCGTTCGCGCGACGCGCGCGCCGGGCGCGTCACGTAACGAACGCGTTGGCCGATCGGCTAGCTTGTGCGCGGTGTAGAACCAGAGGAATCTCTGACTCTCGCGTGCCAGCAATGCAGCCCGGAGGCTGCCGCGACCACCCATTACAACCGCCCGTTTAAGCCTCGAAACGCCAAACTTGAGCCCCAAAATGTTTTTGCTAGCGCCGCGAGAAGCGGCATCGGACAGGTCGATTCCCATGAACGATGCGCCTTCCCGGCTACCGCTCACCCGCCTATCGCTGTTACTGCTGATCGCCCTGCTCGCCGTGATCTGGTTCGCGCCGCTCGGGCTGCGCCATCTGGTTCCCAGCGACGAAGGGCGCTATGCCGAAATGGCCCGCGAGATGTTCGTGACGGGCGACTGGATCACACCGCGCTACAACGGCTACAAATACTTCGAAAAACCGCCGCTGCAAACCTGGGCAAACGCGCTGACGTTCGCCTGGTTCGGTATCGGCGAATGGC
>NZ_JBAUSA010001184.1:0-14393 GCF_049581465.1 Caballeronia sp.
GCGTAGAGCTGGACGACATCTATATTGGCAACGGCGCATCGGAATTGATCGTCATGGCCATGCAGGGCTTGTTGAACGACGGGGACGAAGTGTTGTTGCCCGCGCCCGACTATCCGTTGTGGACGGCCGCCGTGAGTTTGTCGTCGGGAACGCCGGTCCATTATCTCTGCGACGAATCCGCCGGCTGGATGCCGGATCTCGACGACTTGCGCTCGAAGATCACGCCCAACACGAAGGCGCTCGTCATCATCAATCCGAACAACCCGACCGGCGCGCTGTATTCGGACGAACTGCTGCTCGAAATGATCGAATTGGCGCGCAAGCACGGCCTGATCATTTTCGCCGACGAGGTGTACGACAAGATCATCTATGACGGACTCACGCATACGTCCGTCGCGGCGTTGTCGGAGGACGTGCTGACGGTGACGTTCAACAGCTTGTCGAAGAGCTACCGGTCATGCGGTTATCGCGCGGGCTGGATGTTCCTGTCCGGCATGACGGGCGAGAATCGCCGCGCGGCCAACGACTATATGGAAGGCCTCGGCATTCTTGCGTCCATGCGACTGTGCGCAAACGTGCCGGGCCAGTATGCGATCCAGACGGCGCTCGGTGGATATCAGAGCATCAACGACCTGATCGTGCCCGGCGGGCGGCTATTCAAGCAGCGCGAGCTTGCCTACGACATGCTTACGGCTATCCCGGGCGTGAGCTGCGTCAAGCCTCAGGCGGCGCTCTACATGTTTCCAAAGCTTGACCCCAAGATGTATCCCATTGTGGACGACCAGCAGTTCATTACTGACCTGCTGCTTGAAGAACGCACGCTGCTTGTGCAGGGTACGGGCTTCAACTGGCCGACGCCTGACCACTTCCGCGTTGTGTTCCTGCCGAACGTCGACGACCTCGCTGACTCGATCCACCGCATCGGGCGCTTTCTCGATGGTTATCGAAAACGTCACTCTGTCTAAAACCCTTTTTATAAGACCACGCTTCAATGGAACCGATCAAAGTTGGCCTGCTGGGCTTCGGCACGGTCGGCGGTGGCACCTTCACGGTGCTGCGCCGCAATCAGGAAGAAATCAAACGCCGCGCCGGACGGGGCATTGCCATCACGCGCATCGCGGTGCGTACACCGTCAAAGGTGCCGGCGTCCGCCGGCGTGGATGTGACGAGTGACTTCAACTCGGTCGTCGACGATCCTTCCATCGACATCGTGGCCGAGATGATCGGCGGCACGGGTTTCGCGCGTGAGCTGGTCCTGCGTGCGATCGCCAACGGCAAGCATGTGGTGACCGCGAACAAGGCACTTTTGGCCGTGCATGGCAGCGAAATCTTTGAAGCGGCAAGCCAGAAGGGTGTGATGGTGGCGTTCGAGGCGGCGGTCGCGGGCGGAATTCCTATCATCAAGGCATTGCGCGAAGGGCTGACCGCGAACCGGATCGAGTACATCGCCGGGATCATCAATGGCACGACCAACTACATCCTTTCGGAAATGCGCGATCGCGGGCTGGACTTCGCGACGGCGCTCAAAGCCGCACAGGACCTGGGTTACGCCGAAACGGATCCCACCTTCGACATTGAAGGCGTGGACGCGGCCCACAAGATCACGATCATGAGTGCGATCGCATTCGGCGTGCCGGTCCAGTTCGACCGGGCGTACGTGGAAGGGATCAGCAAACTCGACGCAATCGACATCCGCTATGCCGAAGAGCTGGGCTATCGGATCAAGCTCCTTGGCATCGCGCGGCGTACGAAACAGGGTATTGAGTTGCGCACGCATCCCACGCTGATTCCGGAAAAGCGCTTGCTGGCAAATGTCGAAGGCGCGATGAACGCGGTCGTCGTGCATGGCGACGCGGTCGGGACGACGCTCTACTACGGCAAAGGCGCGGGTGCAGAGCCAACCGCCTCGGCCGTGGTGGCCGATCTGGTCGACGTCACGCGCCTGCATACCGCCGACCCCGAACATCGCGTGCCGCATCTCGCGTTCCAGCCGGACAGCCTTTCGAACACGCCGATCCTGTCTATCGAGGACGTGACGAGCGGGTATTACCTTCGCCTGCGCGTGGCCGACGTGACGGGCGTGCTCGCCAACATCACGCGGATTCTGGCTGACAAGGCCATTTCGATCGATGCGTTGCTGCAAAAGGAATCCGAGCAGGTTGAGGGTGAGGATAAGGGCGAAACCGACATCATCCTGATCACGCACGAGACGGTCGAAAGGGAAGTCAATGCGGCGATCGTGCAAATCGAGGCGCTCTCCACGGTCGTCTCGAAGGTAACGAAATTGCGCCTGCAAGCGTTGAACTAGGGCTTTCAAATGAACTATATCTCCACGCGCGGTGCCGGTTTCGGCGAGCGCCACCTGTTTTCCGACATCCTGCTTACCGGTCTTGCGAAGGACGGCGGTCTGTACCTGCCCGCTGAATATCCGCGGGTGACGCCGAGCGAACTGGCGCAATGGCGCGCGCTGTCGTATGCGGACCTTGCGTTTGAAATCCTGCACAAATTCAGCGACGACATTCCCGCCGACGATCTTCGCGCGCTCACGCACCGCACTTACACGGCCAGCACGTACAGCAACGTTCGCCACCATGAAAGTGCGGCGCAGATCACCCCGCTGAAGACGCTTGGCGTTGAAAACGGCACCACCGTTTCGCTGCTTGAGTTGTCGAACGGTCCGACGCTCGCGTTCAAGGACATGGCCATGCAACTGCTCGGCAATCTGTTCGAGTACACGCTGGCCAAGCACGGCGAAACCCTGAATATTCTCGGAGCAACGTCCGGGGATACGGGGAGCGCCGCCGAATATGCAATGCGCGGCAAGAAGGGCGTCAGGGTGTTCATGCTGTCGCCGCACAAGAAAATGAGCGCGTTCCAGACCGCGCAGATGTTTTCGCTTCAAGACCCGAACATCTTCAATCTGGCCGTTGAAGGTAACTTCGACGCGTGCCAGGACATCGTGAAAGCGGTGTCGAATGATCACGCGTTCAAGGCGCAGAACAAAATCGGCACGGTCAATTCCATTAATTGGGCGCGCGTGGTGGCGCAGGTCGTCTACTACTTCAAGGGCTACTTCGCCGCGACGCAATCGAACGCGGAGCGCGTGTCGTTCACCGTGCCGTCGGGCAATTTCGGCAATGTCTGCGCGGGCCACATCGCGCGGATGATGGGCCTGCCGATCGAGAAGCTGGTCGTAGCGACGAACGAAAACGACGTCCTCGACGAGTTTTTCCGCACGGGCGCGTATCGCGTGCGCACGGCGGCGCAGACGTATCACACGACCAGTCCGAGCATGGATATCTCGAAGGCGTCGAACTTCGAACGTTTCGTGTTCGATTTGCTTGGCCGCGAGCCCGCACGCGTGTTGCAACTTTTCCGCGATGTAGAAGAAAAGGGCGGTTTCGACCTGGCGGCGAGCGGCGATTTCGCGCGCGTGAAGGAATTCGGTTTTGTGTCAGGAAGCAGTAGCCACGCGGATCGTGTACAGACCATTCGTGATGCATACACGCGTTACGAAACGATGATCGACACCCACACCGCCGACGGCCTGAAAGTCGCGCGCGAGCACTTGCAAGCAGGCGTGCCGATGATCGTGCTGGAAACCGCGCAGCCCATCAAGTTCGGCGAAACCATCCGCGAAGCCTTGCAGCGTGATCCGGAGCGGCCGGCGGCCTTCGTCGGACTGGAACAATTGCCACAAAGATTCGATATCGTCGCCGCCGATGCGAATGTGGTGAAGGCGTACGTCGCGCAGCGCGTTTAAGCGCGGGGCTCGCGGTGACGAACGCGACGCCGGGGGATGCATTCGCTTGACCCTGGCGCGTTACGTTTTGCGTTGCGTTGCCGCAAGTTGTCCTCAAAACTGCTAAAATACGCGGTTTTTCGCCGTACACATTGAAAAGGACGCGCTGTGCTGTCTACTGCCAACATCACCATGCAATTCGGGCCGAAGCCCCTCTTCGAGAACATTTCGGTCAAGTTCGGGGAAGGAAATCGCTACGGCCTGATTGGGGCGAACGGTTGCGGCAAATCCACGTTCATGAAGATCCTGGGTAGGGACCTGGAGCCGAGTTCGGGCAATGTGATGCTCGAACCGAACATTCGGCTGGGCAAATTGAGCCAGGATCAGTTCGCCTATGAAGACATGCGCGTGCTCGACGTCGTGATGATGGGCCACACGGAAATGTGGACCGCGATGTCGGAGCGCGATGCGATCTACGCGAATCCCGACGCCACCGACGACGACTATATGCACGCCGCCGAACTCGAGGCGAAGTTCGCGGAGTACGGCGGTTACACGGCAGAAGCGCGCGCGGGCGAGTTGCTGCTCGGTATCGGCATAGCGATCGGGGACCATACGGGACCCATGAGCAACGTGGCGCCTGGCTGGAAATTGCGCGTGCTGCTCGCGCAGGCGCTGTTTTCCAAGCCGGACGTGCTGCTGCTCGACGAGCCGACCAACAACCTGGACATCACCTCCATCCGTTGGCTCGAGGACATACTGAACCAGTACAACTCGACCATGGTCATCATTTCCCACGATCGACACTTCCTGAACCAGGTCTGCACGCACATGGCGGACATGGACTACGGCACGTTGAAGGTTTATCCGGGGAATTACGACGACTACATGCTGGCGTCGGCTCAGGCGCGCGAGCGTCAGGCGAACGCGAACCAGAAGGCCAAGGACAAAGTTGCCGATTTGCAGGACTTCGTGCGCCGCTTCTCGGCGAACAAGTCGAAGGCGCGCCAGGCCACGAGTCGCGCGAAGCAGATCGAGAAGATCAAGATCGAGGAATTCAAGCCTTCGTCGCGACAAAACCCGTTCATTCGATTCGATTTCGAGAAGAAGCTCCACAACATTGCGGTGGTGGCGAACGGCATCACGAAGAAGTACGACCGCACCATCTTCGATCATTTCAACCTGAGCGTGCAGCCGGGTGAACGGATCGCGATCATCGGCGAGAACGGCGCGGGCAAGACCACGTTGCTGCGCGCGCTGAAGGGTGCGATCGAACTGGATGGCGGCACGGTGAAGTGGGCGGAAAACGCACTGGTCGGCTACATGCCGCAGGACACCTACGAAGAGTTTCCGAAGGACGAGACGCTGACCGACTGGGTCGACCAGTATCGTCAGGAAGGCGACGACGACCAGATGGTGCGCGGCACGCTGGGCCGTTTGCTCTTCAACGCCGACGACATCAAGAAGTCGGTGAAGGTGCTGTCGGGCGGCGAGAAGGGCCGGATGATCTGGGGCAAATTAATGCTTGGACGCCCGAATGTGCTGTTGATGGACGAGCCGACGAACCACATGGACATGGAATCGATCGAGTCGCTGCAAATCGCGCTGGAAAAATACGAAGGCACGTTGATCTTCGTGTCGCACGATCGTGAGTTCGTCAATGGTTTGGCGAATCGGATTATCGAAGTGAAGAACGACGGCACGCTGCGCGATTTTGGCGGGACGTACGAGGAACTGCTGGCGAGCCAGGGAGTCCAGTAACGCTTGCCCAGTACTAAAGACGACTAAAACCGGGTAAGTCAAACAGCCCGCGCAAACGGCCCGCTTCGAAAGAAGCGGGCCGTTTGCTTTGTGCGTGCGCGAAACGCGGTGTCGCCCAAAACAAGGTTTCATGTTCCGCAAGGCGAAACACGGCGTAGTCGATCCGGGTTGATAAATATCAACCCGTACTTGTCCAACCTGTCGCAAGCTCGAAAAATCTCACCCTGGACCTATCACTAAGATGACGCCTCTTCCTTCAATGACTATTCGCGGCCGAACGTTGCTTCCCATTGTTCAGGGAGGCATGGGTGTCGGCATATCCGCTTCCCGGCTCGCGGGCGCGGTCGCGAAGGAAGGGGCTATGGGCACGATTGCGAGCATCGACCTGCGCCATCACCACCCTGACTTGCTAGAACTCTGCAAGCAGGACCCGACGCAGGCAACCATGGAAGCCGCGAACCTGACGGCATTACGTCGTGAGATCACGGCTGCCAAGGCGATCAGCGAAGGCCGGGGAATGGTTGCAGTCAACGTAATGCGGGCAGTAGGCTCCTACGCAGCCGCAGTGAAAACCGCGTGCGAGAGCGGCGCGGACGCCATCGTGATGGGCGCGGGCTTGCCGCTCGATTTGCCCGATCTGACGCAGGGCGTCGATATCGCGTTGATCCCGATTCTTTCGGACAGCCGCGGCATTGCGCTGGTGCTTAAGAAGTGGCTGAAAAAGAACCGCTTGCCCGATGCCATCGTGATCGAACATCCGGCGCACGCGGGCGGTCATCTCGGCGTGGCGAACATCGCCGATATCCCGAACGAGCGCTTCGAATTCCAGCGCGTGATCGACGAAACCATGCTGACCTTCGATTCCCTCGGCATTGACCGCGCGCAGATTCCGCTGATCGTCGCGGGGGGCATCGACTCGCACGCCGCCGTGCGTCACTGGCTGACGGCGGGTGCATCGGGCGTGCAACTCGGCACGGCGTTCGCGGTAACGCAAGAGGGCGACGCACATCCCGAGTTCAAGCGCATTCTCGCCGACGCGACGCCCGAAGACATCGTTGAGTTCGTGAGCGTGACCGGATTGCCGGCGCGCGCTGTGAACACGCCGTGGCTCTCGCGCTACTTGCGAAACGAGCAGAGGATCCGCGACAAGATCGGCTCGCGCCCGCACGCATGCCCAACCGGTCTCAACTGCCTGAGTGCCTGCGGGTTACGCGACGGCATCGAGAAATTCGGGCACTTTTGTATCGATACGCGTCTCGCCGCAGCGCTGCGCGGGGATCGGGCGAATGGATTGTTCTTTAGAGGACGCGAGGCGCTGCCGTTTGGATCGGCAATTCGCAGCGTGCGGGAGTTGCTCGACCTGTTGATTCTCGACGTGAGGCCAGGGCTTGCGGCGTAGAGACGCAGCGGTGAGAAGCGCTCGCTGCACTTGGGTGCCATCCCAGCGGGTTTCGGATCCCCGTAATAGTGCCTCTAAATGTGATGCCTTCGTCCCCATCAAGCTTTGTCGCGCGTAAAGCGCGTTGGCGCACGCCGCGGCGCGTCTGGGTGCGACCCCTCGTTCATCAAGTTTTGTCGCGCGTCAAGCGCATTGACGCCCGCTACTGCGCGGCTAAGCGTGACCCCTCGGTCATCAAGCTTTGTCGCGCGTAAAACGCATTGCGGTGCCTTCGTGGTTGATGCGCTCCCAGATCGCGCGCTTCTCGTCGTCGGCGAGAAAAACCCAGTTTGAAACTTCGCTGGCCGTACGACCGCAGCCTTTGCAAATATCGTCGAAAAGGGTGGAGCAGACGCCGATGCACGGGCTGTCCGGTAAGTCATGAAGATTCGATGCCATAAACGCCCGTAGCAGGCGCTACCTATCGAAAAAGCGTAGCGCCCCGCAAAAATTTGAAGCACTCGACGCGCGACGCCAAAGCCGGTTTGCTTCGCGTAGGGCGCCAGTTCTCAAGGTGAAACTGCAGTTCGCGCAATTGTAAACGTCCTGCGCACTCACCGCCCGCAGAACCCCTCCCGCCCCGCCCCCTGAACCTCATCCTCGCCGGTGTGCACTTTGCGCGACAAAAATGACCAATTGTTTTTTGAGACGACACACTTTGATGATAGTTTTCGGGTTTTTAGAGAGTCAGGGTCGCGAAGCGGTCGTTGCGCGGGCGCTTCGGGACACAAGGTGGTCCATGTTCGGCAAAGCCGATTTATCGAAGGACGGAGACAACGCGATGACGAAAAAACTGGCGGGCCGGTTGGTTGGACGTACATGGGGCGAAGACTCGGTTGCACGCGTGGATTCAGGCTTGGGTGCACGCCTGACGATGCTCGCGATCACCTGCGCTGCGGTTACGGCTATCACGGCCGTCACGCCGCTCGCGGCAGCGGCCAAGGACACGCAGCTGAATGTGTATAACTGGTCGGATTACATCGCGAAGGACACGATCCCGAATTTCGAGAAAGAGACGGGTGTGAAGGTCAAGTACGACAACTACGACAGCGACGACACGCTCCAGGCCAAGCTCTTCACGGGCAATTCGGGCTATGACATCGTGGTGCCGACCAGCAACTACGCCGGCAAGCAGCTCGCGGCAGGCATCTTCTGGCCACTCGATAAATCCAAGCTGCCCAACCTCAAGTATCTCGATCCCGATCTGATGAAACTGATTGCGGGCGCCGATCCGGGCAATAAATACACGGTGCCCTGGGCGTATGGCACGACAGGTCTCGGCTATAACGTGACGAAGGTTCAGTCGATCCTCGGCAACACTGTGCCGCTCGATAGCTGGGATATCCTGTTCAAGCCGGAAAACATCTCGAAGCTGAAAGCGTGCGGGGTGTCCGTGCTTGACGCGCCCGACCAGATGTTCGCGGCGGCGCTGCATTACATCGGCAAGGATCCCATGAGCACGAACCCGGCCGATTATCGCGAGGCCCTGGCAATGCTCAAGAAGATCCGGCCGTACATCACGCAATTCAACTCGTCGGGTTATATCAACGATCTGGTCGGCGGCGACGTATGCTTTGCCTATGGCTGGTCGGGTGACGTGGTGATCGCGAAGCATCGTGCGGAAGAGGCGAAGAAGCCGTACAAGATCGAGTATTACATCCCGAAGGGTGGTGCCCCGGTCTGGTTCGACGTGATGGCGATTCCGAAAGACGCGAAGAACAAGGAAGCCGCGCTGGAGTGGATCAACTACATCGAGACGCCGCAGGTTCACGCCGCTATCACCAACGAGGTGTATTACCCGAGTGCTAATCTTGAGGCGCGCAAATATGTATCGAAGGACGTGGCAGACGACCCTGCCGTGTATCCGCCGCAAGACGTGATCAAGACATTGTTCTTGCTCAAGCCTTTGCCGCAGGAAATCCAGCGCCTGCAAACGCGACTGTGGACGGAATTCAAGTCCGGGCGTTGAATGCCGTAAGGTAATACTGGTCGCGCGAAAACCGAAGCCCCTGGTCCGCCAGGGGCTTTGTTCGTAGTCGACATGTATTGTTTCCAGGCATTTCGACGTCGGAAATACCAAGAACGCGAGCATAACCGCGAGCAAGAACGCGCGAAACGCGCAGGAGCCGGGCAGCAGATCATGAGTGAGCAGTCGAGCGAAGTGCCAGCAGGATGGGTGGGGCAGAACGGCCGCAAACCCGAGCCGGGTCTGCGGACACCGGAATGGGCCGATGAAAATTTCGTGCGGCTCGTCGATGTAGTAAAAAAATTCGACGAAACGACGGCGGTCAAGGGCGTGAGCCTGTCGGTGAAGAAGGGCGAACTGTTTGCGTTGCTCGGCAGCTCCGGCTGTGGCAAATCCACTTTGCTGCGCATGCTCGCCGGACTGGAGTCGATGACATCGGGGCAGATCCTGATCGATGGCGAGGATCTGGCGAGCATGCCGCCGTATCGGAGGCCGACGAACATGATGTTCCAGTCGTATGCGCTGTTTCCGCATATGACGGTGGAAGCGAACGTGGCGTTCGGGTTGAAGCAGGAGGGCGTGCGGGGATCGGAACTGAAAGACCGCGTGCATGCGACGCTCGATCTTGTCCAGATGGCGCGATATGCGCAGCGCAAGCCCGACCAGTTGTCGGGCGGCCAGCAACAACGCGTGGCGCTCGCACGCAGCCTCGTCAAGCGGCCAAAGCTTTTGCTGCTCGATGAACCCATGTCCGCGCTCGACAAGCAGATCCGCCAGCGCACGCAAATCGAACTGGTGAATATCCTCGACCAGGTCGGCGTGACTTGCATCATGGTCACGCACGATCAGGAGGAAGCCATGACGATGGCCAGCCGTATCGCCGTGATGAGCGAGGGTGAGATCGTGCAGACCGGTACGCCACACGAGGTGTATGAATATCCGAACAGCCGCTTTACGGCGGAATTTATCGGTACGACAAACTTGTTCGAGGGCAACGTGGTGGAGGACGAACCAGATCATGTGTTCGTGGACACGACGGAACTGCCTGTGCGCCTGTATGTGAATCACGGGATTACCGGGCCGCTTGGCATGCCGGTGACCATCTCGGTGCGGCCCGAGCGCGTCGCGCTGACGAGAAAACCGCCTGACGGCGCGTTCAACTGGGGCCACGGCAACGTGGCGAACATCGCGTACATGGGGGGCTACACGCTGTATCACGTCAAGCTGGACAGCGGCAAGGTCGTGGTGGCGAACCTTTCCAGCCGCTCGCTCGGCGAGATCGATTCCCCGACCTGGGGCGACGAGGTGTACGTGCGCTGGAGTGCCTCGGCCGGCGTGGTGCTCACGGCATGAAGGCGCGTACCCGAATGGACTATGCGCCAATCGCTCGGCTGGGTGCCGGTGGCATGAACGCGCTGCGTTCGCTCAAGCAGCGCATGCGCCTGTCCGGCAAGACCGCGGTGATCGCCGGGCCGTATACCTGGCTGCTGTTGCTGTTTTTCGTGCCGTTCCTGCTGGTTGTGAAGATCAGTTTTGCCGATGCGCGGCTCGGCATCCCGCCCTACACCGAACTGACGTCGATCAAGGACGGCGCGCTGAGTGTCGTGCTCGATTTTTCGCACTATGCGTTTCTCGTCACCGATAGTCTGTATTTCGCGACCTACTTGAATTCGCTGCTGGTCGCGGCGGTTTCCACGCTGCTATGCCTGATACTCGGTTATCCGATGGCGTATTACATCGCGCGTTCCAATCCGGCTACGCGCAATCTTTTACTGATGGCAGTGATGTTGCCGTTCTGGACTTCGTTCCTGATTCGCGTGTATGCGTGGATCGGAATTTTGAAGAACAACGGTCTGCTGAACAACTTCCTGATGTGGATTGGCGTGATCCATCAGCCTATTGAGCTGTACCACACGAATATTGCGGTTTATATCGGCATGGTTTATTCGTATCTGCCGTTTCTCGTGATGCCGCTTTACGCGCATCTGGTGAAAATGGATCTGACGCTGCTCGAAGCCGCTTACGATCTCGGTGCGAAGCCGTGGAAAGCGTTCTTGCAGATTACGCTGCCGCTGTCGAAGAACGGGGTTATCGCGGGATGCTTGCTGGTATTTATTCCAGCCGTAGGTGAATACGTGATTCCTGAATTGCTCGGTGGCGCCGACACGCTGATGATCGGCCGCGTGATGTGGAATGAATTCTTCGACAACGCCGATTGGCCGATGGCGTCCGCCGTGACCTGCGCCATGGTCCTCCTGCTGCTCGTGCCGATAGCGCTGTTCCAGCACTATCGGGCGAGCCAACTGGAGGAGAAGCGATGATCAAGCCCAGTCGCAAGCTCCATTACACGTTTCTTGGCATCGGGTTTCTGTTTTTATACGTCCCGATCGTCAGCCTTGTGGTGTATTCGTTCAACGAATCGCAACTCGTCACAGTGTGGACGAAATTCTCGCTGCGCTGGTATACCGCGCTATTGCACGATGACGAACTGATCGACGCCGCGTGGCTTTCCCTCCGGATTGCGGTAATGACTGCTTGTGCGTCGGTTGTAATCGGCACATGGGCGGGTTTCGTTCTCGCGCGAATGGGGCGATTCCGGGGCTTCACGCTTTATAGCGGCATGATTAATGCGCCGCTCGTGATTCCTGAAGTGATTCAGGGGATATCGCTGCTATTGCTGTTCATTGAAATGGCGAAGTGGTTTGGCTGGCCGGCCGGGCGCGGCATATTCACGATATGGATCGGACATGTGATGCTGTGTCTTTCTTATGTCGCGATTATTGTGGAATCGCGCGTACGGGAATTGAATCCCTCGCTGGAAGAAGCCGCGCTTGATTTGGGCGCAACGCCTCCGCGCGTATTCTTCGCCATTACGCTGCCGCTCATATCGCAGGCGCTGGTCGCGGGATGGCTGCTGTCCTTCACGCTTTCCATCGACGACCTGGTGCTGTCCGCGTTCCTGTCGGGACCGGGTTCGACGACCTTGCCGCTGATCGTTTTCTCGCGCGTGCGACTCGGCCTGAATCCGGAGATGAACGCGCTCGCCACGCTGTTTATTGCGTTGGTGACCGTAGGGGTGATCGCCGCGAACTACTTCATGCAGCGCGGCGAACGCAGGCGGTTGGCGGGTGTTTTATAGGCCTGTTTGGCAGGGCCGTGCTCCCGGCCTTATTCGCCGAGCGCGGCCATGCCGAGATGTCGGGTGAATGTCACGGGATCGGTGTTCGTGCCGCACAACAGGACGCCAACGCGCTTGCCTTGGCACGCGTCCCGCAACGGCCCGAGGAGCGCGGCGGTCGCAGCGGCTGCGGACGGTTCGACCGCCAGCTTCAGTTCATCGAAGAGAAGCAGCATGGCGTGGCGCAACTCTGCGTCCGACACGGTGACTAGCCGGTCGATATGCCGGCGGCACAACTCATAGCTGTATTCCTCGGTGTGTGGCGCCATCAGCGAATCCGCGATGCTGTGCATCGGGCCCATCTTGACCGTGTGATTGGCGGCAAAGCTCTGGCCCATTGCGTCGGCGCCGACTGGCTCCACGCCGTACACATGTATCGATGGATTCGCGAGCCGCAGCGCCAGAGACGCGCCCGCCGCGAGTCCGCCGCCGCCGATTGGCAGGATGACGACATCGAGATCGGGCGCTTGCGAGGTCCATTCGTAGCCAAGCGTCGCCGTCGCCAGCACGGTCCGGTAGCTATTGAACGGATGCACGAAGTAGCGGCCTTCCTCGGCTTCGATTTCCCGCACGATACGGAAAGCGTCGGCGCCGTCTTGTGCCATCACCACGTCGGCGCCGAAACGATGGCACATTGCGACGCGCGCCGCGCTCGCCGTCTTGATCATCACGACCTTCGCGCCGATCCGGCGCCGCATGGCGGCATACGCCACCGCGACCGCGTGATTACCCGCCGACACGCAGGTCACGCCTGCGGCGCGCTCGGGTTCGGTGAGGGCGAGCAAGTGCGAAAAAGCGCCGCGCGTCTTGAACGTGCCGCCCACTTGCAGCAACTCGAACTTGAAGTTGACCGACGTACCCTCGAGCGTCGCGAAATCGGTGCGCTCGAAGGTCGGCGTGCGCGCCACCCATGGCGCGAGCACCATGTGCTGGCTGGCGATATCGTCAAGCGTGGGGATCGGCGTACCGTCGATCGTGTGCTCGGGGTGGTGGGCGGAGGTGGACATTTGGATCAAGTTAATGTGCGTGAGCTTCGACGGACATACTGTGAATGAACTTGCCGAGAAACGCTTCGCAAGCCGCCAGTTGTTGCAGCGATACGTACTCGTTCGCCTTGTGCGCCTGCTCGATGTTCCCCGGTCCGCACACGATGCTCGGCACACCGGCCAGCGCGAACAGCCCCGCTTCCGTGCCGTATGCGACCTTGCGCTTCTCCTGGTTCTCGGTCAGTGCGCGCACGAGTTGCGTGATCGCGGCTTGTTCCGATGCATCCAGCCCGGGCGCCGAAGCGATCTTCGAGAACTCGATGGCTGCGCTCGCGTGTTCCTTCTGCATCTTTGGCAGCAAGGTCTCACGTGCATACTTTTCGATTCGCGCGAACACGATATCCGGATCGAGCGTTGGCAGGTTGCGGAATTCGAACTCGAAGTTACAGATGGCCGGCACTGTGTTGATCGCGTTGCCGCCTTTGATCGTGCTGGTTTGCGCGGTTGTGAAGGGCACGTCGTATTGTTCGTCGAACGGGCCTTGCGCGCGGAATTCATCGGCGACGTCGCGAATGAAACAGATCAGGCGCGCGGCATATTCGATTGCGTTCAGGCCGTGTGGGGTCAGCGACGAGTGAGCGGCCAGTCCGCGCACGCAGCAGTTATAAGTATTGATTCCCTTATGCGCGATGATCGGACGCATGCTGGTCGGCTCTCCGACGATACAGCCGTCGGGGCGCAGGCCGCGCTTTTGCAGGTCGTCGATCATCAGTGGTGCGCCGACGCAGCCGACTTCTTCGTCGAAGGAAAGGGCGAAGTGGATTGGGCGCGCGAGTTTCGTGGCCTGCATCTTGGGCAACAGGCTCAGCGCTGCACCGATGAACCCTTTCATGTCGCAGGTTCCGCGGCCGTATAAGAGGCCGTCGCGGATTTCCGGTTTGAACGGATCGCTGTCCCAGTTCTGGCCATCGACTGGCACCACATCGGTGTGTCCTGATAGCACGATGCCGCCGTTTGTTTGGCCGTCGTGGGCGGGCACGGTCGCGAACAGGTTGGCCCATTTTCCGGAGCGATCGGTGGTGAGTGTGGCTTCGATGCCGGCGGTGCGCAGTTCGTCGCGAACGGTTTCGATCAGGCCCATGTTGGGGTTGCGGCTGACTGTGTCGAAGGACACTAGCTTTTTGATCCAAGGGAGCGAGGCGGGCTGCTCTGCGATTGGGGACATGGTGGGTTCCTGTTCGGATTGGGCGGGGATGGGGGAGGGGTATAGGGGGCTGCTTGCGGCGAGTGTGGGGTTAGATTTTGGGCGGTTCTGCTAGCGG
>NZ_JBAUSA010001185.1:0-2228 GCF_049581465.1 Caballeronia sp.
GTGCTGGAGCGCTCGACATCGGGTGAATACACGCAGGCCATCGCCAACGACATCCGCGCGTCCATGCAGACGCACGCCGGCGTGTTCCGCACGTCCGCGTTGCTGGCCGAAGGCGTGGAGAAGATCAAGGAACTATCCGAGCGCGTGAAACACGTGCATTTGAAGGACAAGTCCAAGGTGTTCAACACCGCGAAGGTCGAGGCGCTGGAACTGGCGAACCTGATCGAAGTGGCGCGCGCGACCATGGTTTCCGCGGAAGCCCGCAAGGAAAGCCGCGGTGCACATGCACAAAACGACTTCGAAATTCGCGACGACGAAAACTGGATGAAGCACACGCTATGGTTCAGCGAAGGCGATCGTCTTGACTACAAGCCCGTGCACATGACGCCGCTGACGGTTGAATCGGTGCCGCCGAAAGCGCGCACCTTCTAAGGCAAAGGAATCAAAATGGCAAAGCGTACTTTCGAAATTTATCGCTACGATCCGGACAAGGATGCGGCACCGCGCATGCAAACGTACGAGATCGAGATCGACTCGCACGAGCGTATGTTGCTGGACGCGCTCCTGAAGCTGAAATCCGTCGATGAAACCCTGTCGTTCCGCCGTTCGTGCCGTGAAGGCGTGTGCGGTTCGGACGCCATGAATATCAACGGCAAGAATGGTCTCGCGTGTTTGCAGAACATGAACGACCTGCCGCAGAAGATCGTGCTGCGTCCGCTGCCGGGCTTGCCTGTTGTGCGCGACCTGATTTGCGACTTCACGCAATTTTTCAACCAGTATCATTCGATCAAGCCGTACCTGATCAATGACACGCCGCCGCCGGAAAAGGAACGCCTTCAATCGCCGGAAGAGCGTGACGAGCTCGACGGCCTGTACGAGTGTATTCTGTGCGCGAGCTGTTCGACGGCCTGCCCGAGCTTCTGGTGGAATCCGGACAAGTTCGTGGGGCCTGCTGGCTTGTTGCAAGCCTATCGTTTCATTGCGGACAGCCGCGACGAAGCGACTGCAGAGCGCCTCGACAACCTGGAAGATCCGTACCGTCTGTTCCGTTGCCATACCATCATGAATTGCGTCGACGTGTGCCCGAAGGGCCTGAACCCGACCAAGGCGATTGGCAAGATCAAGGAATTGATGGTTCGCCGCGCTGTCTGACGTGGACACTGTAATGAACGACTCCGGGCAACAGTCCGATCCGCATCAGTCTGACCCACTACGCCGGGCGCGCCTTCGCTGGCGCGCCCGGCGCGGCCTGCTGGAAAACGATCTGATCTTTGAGCGTTTTTTCAGCCGATACGAGCATGACCTCAGCGACGCGGACGTCGGCGTTTTGACGCAACTGCTTGAACTGAGCGACAACGACCTGATGGACTTGCTGCTTGCACGCAAGGAACCAGAAGGCGAACTGGTTTCGCCGGACATGACCCGCGTCTTGGAGATGCTGCGCGCAGCCTAGGTGCTTTGGCTTAAGCGTGCTGTGTGGTCGTGTCGCTGTCGTGCGAATTATCGAAAACCGTTTACATACTTCGATTGAGGATGTCCTATGACCCCGTCTGATGTTAAAGCCACGCTATCGTTCAGCGACAATTCGCCGAGCGTCGAAATGCCGATCTACCAGGGCACCATGGGCCCGGATGTCATCGATATCCGCAAGCTGTACGGCCAGACCGGCAAGTTCACCTACGACCCGGGCTTCATGTCTACGGCGGCTTGCAACTCGGCCATTACGTACATCGACGGTGACAAGGGCGAATTGCTGTATCGCGGATATCCGATTGCGGATCTCGCGGTCAACGCCGATTTTCTCGAGACCTGCTACTTGCTGTTGAAGGGCGAATTGCCCAGCGTCGAGCAAAAGGCTGAGTTCGTTGAAACGGTCACGAAGCACACGATGGTTCACGAGCAGATGCACTTTTTCTTCCGTGGCTTCCGTCGCGACGCGCATCCGATGGCCGTCCTGGTCGCCGCGGTGGGCGCGTTGTCGGCGTTCTATCACGACTCGCTGAACATCAACGACCCGCGTCATCGCGACGTATCGGCGATTCGCATGATCGCGAAGCTGCCGACGCTGGTCGCGATGGCGTACAAGTTCACCATCGGCCAGCCGTTCGTTTATCCGAAGAACGATCTGTCGTACAGCGCGAACTTCATGCACATGATGTTTTCGAATCCGTGCGAAGAATACAAGGTCAATGACGTACTGGTTCGTGCGCTCGATCGGATCCTGATCC
>NZ_JBAUSA010001186.1:0-3512 GCF_049581465.1 Caballeronia sp.
GCAGTCGGACGCTCCGACGCCGCTGGCCGCTCCCGTGCATACAAACCTTTCAAAAATCCCGCCGTCAACGCAGTGACCCTCGCCGATGCCGCCGGACTGAACAACGCATGATCAATATCATCGAAAATAGCCGGGCGCACCGCCGGAAACTGCGATAAACGGTTGCCCTTTCTCCCGAAATGCGCCGTCAAAATATCCAGGCCACTGTCAAACGCGCCATACACCAGTAACGTCTGCACTCCCCTGCGTTGCAGCGCGCTCACCACGCCGCGAGGATCGGAAGGCACCGCGTCGACAGCATCAACCTCCGGCCGCACCCGCATCAAATCCACCACGCGCAAGCGTACCCGCGCGGCGACCTGACCCGCCATGAGACGAAAGATCGGCATCAAGCTGCGCTCGCCGCTAAAGATCCGTTTCCAGCGCGAAAGGTGGAACATCGACGACATGTAGCCGGCCACGGAATTGAGCTCCCGCCTCGCTATCGTCTCGGGCGTGAATCCCTCAGGCATATAAAAACTCTGCATGTTCACCGCAATTGCACCCGATAGCGCCGACGTAACCAACGCAGCGCGCACCGCGCTGTACGCACCCGAGCACACGCCAAACGATACAACCCCTTCGTAACCCTGTTCCCTGAGCCAGGCAGCAGCCTGCGCGACATCATCGACGGTATTGGCCGAGTAAATGGCGCTGAACTGGCTTCCCCCCGACAACTCGTCAGGCAACGCGGGACTATCGCCTATGCCGCGTGCATCGAAACGCAGCGACGGAATGCCCTGCCGCGCCATCTCACGGGCAACGCGCACGGAAAGACGACTGTCGCCAATATGCGCGCTCGCCGACGTGTTCGTGATCAATAACACAGGTCCCTTCACTCTCCTGAAACGCGGCTTTGCTAGGACACCGAATAAACCGGCCTCGCCGATTCTCACGGGATACTCGATCGATTCGGGTGTTTTTATTGTAAGGTTCACGTCCCAATCGCTATACGGCATGGCACCGCCCGCACGGGGCTCCGGCGAATGTCCGCCCGTGATCCAGTCGATGGTGGCTGCGAAAACGCTATCCGGCATGTTCGAGAAAGCCGTCTCTTGCAGGAAGGCGATATATCCGTCGAAAGGCCGGCACTCGACTTCCACGCCAAGCACCCCGAGATTCGTGCGCAGGGGTTCGCTGGCGCCAGGCCTGATATCGAAAATTAATGCGCGCGTGGCTAGCCGGGTCACGCTTTCCTTCGACACACGACCCAGGTCCAGTGCGCTCAGCGCAGCCTGGAAATCCTTGCCATAAACCTGTCCGAGAACGTTCAAAGGCGCGTCGGTCGGCTGCGACGCTCGCACGGTCGCCGCGAGCTGGTCGAACCAGGTCTTGCGAACGATCGACAATTCGCGCACGTAACTGCGCCCGTTGACCACCGGCGCCAACAGCACGAGTTCATCGACAGTGCACTCGTGCGCCGCCAGAACGGCAAGCGCGGCTCCCAGTCGAAAGCCGCATAGCGTCACGTGGGTCACGCCGGTGTTCCGCTTGAGTTCTTCAATGGCGGCACGCACGTCGGCCACCGCCGTTTCGAGTTGATCGCTCGCGCCGTCTGCGCCGATCGAATCGCCCGTTCCGCGGTAATCAAAACGCAGCACGCTAACGCCGCGCGCCGACAACGCTTCTGCCAGGTGCCGCATGCCTTTATGGCTCCAGACAGCCTCATGTCCGAATGCGTTGCACAACACGACCCCTCGATTCCCATTCGCCGCGTGCAGCCATCCAAAGCAGCCCTCGAATACGACAGGTTTCATTGGCATTGTCTTACCCACCATTGCGAAATACCCCAACAAATACATTACGGTCTTCTTATTTAATGCGCCGCGTCCGTTTGCCTGAGGGTATTGATATTACGCATACGATTCACCCGAACCGTTAGCCATCGTACATTCAAATGATGATAGCGCTATTGAGACCCTGCGCTTCAAAGTCGCCGATCCTGGGAATGAATGAAAATGCCCTCTTCCACCAGTTCCGGCTTCTGTAGCAGTTCCCGCGCCAGCGCGGCTTCCGGCCGCGCGAGACGGGGCGCCGGTGCAAGCAATTCGCGCCAGCGGCGCCTGAACACTTGCGTGCGGTAATTGCGATCGCAGTACGCTGCGAAGCGCACGGCGGCTTCCAGCACAAGATCCATACTCGACACGGGGTCAATGACGAATTGCTCCAGGCGCGCGTCCTTCATGGCGAGCGCATCGTCGCTGAAACCCAGTCCTTCGTACGCGGCGAGATTACCCACGGGAACGCAGCCATATGAGATAGCCTCGATTACTTTCGATTTGATGCCTCCGCGAAGAAACGTCGGGCATAAAGCGATAGATCCTTGGGTATAAACATCGTCGAGTGTTTTAGCAAAACCGGCGAATACAACATTCGAAACGCTTTCGTACGGTCCTGACATCTTGCCGAAGATGACCAAGGGAATGGGTATTAACAGCCGTCTCCAAAGCGCCACCAGATATTCGATAGCCAGCCGATTTTGCAACTGGCTGTCCGACCCGATGAAGACAAAGCGCAAAGGACTCGACGGACGCATCAATGGCTTCACCAGATCCATCGGCGGTGCAATCACATGAACTTTCTTGCGCGCCGCTTTATTGAGCGACTGCGTGAGCGTCGCGGCGTCAGCGAGAGAAACCAGCGTGACGGCATTCGCGCAATTGACGGCTCTCGATTCATGGCGCTTCAACGCCAGCGCTTCATAACGCAGGACGACGCTTCGAATGAGCTTCGAGTTGACGATCTTGACGAAGGGCTTCGGAATCGATTTGTCGAGGTAACCCGGCGATACCGGCAAAGCCGCCTCGCGCAGGATATTGGCGCGACGCGACATGAGATCGTCGAAGTCGACGATGATCCGGCAACCCGGCACGTTCTCGCGGATCAACACGACGTAGTCAACGAGGCGCACGCCATCGACATAAATAAGGTCCGGCTTGAGTGCGTGAATCGTGTCGAGGAGTGTGCGACGCCTAAGCGCGTTCGAAAACATGGCCACTTGCAACGCACACGGCACGCCGCGCAGCAGGCCCTCGGCGAGGCGAGACGCGGCACCGAGCTTGACCAGGAAGCTGCCCGTTTCAAAGACGGAGCGGATCTTGAATTCGGTCACTTTCGCGTCGGCGCGCAGCGCGTCGCGAATGAAACTCAACGTACGTTCGCGGCCATTGGTTGGTGTTGCCGGGATATCCCGGGTCAGCACCATCAAAACGCGCTTTTTCATAAAGCCTCCAGAGCGGCGAAACAAAGTCGATATTTGGTTTTTGTGCGCATTACCCTTGCCGTCGCGCGCGACTTGCAAAGCGCCAGGGTTGCGTCGACATCCGGAGGGGCCCGGCGATAAAGAAGCTCAAGCATCACGGTCAGCCGGTGCCTGGCGGCGCACAATGCTCGCGTCGCCCGTGATGTGCCGCGGCCGCAAGCAGCACGCGTTCGAATTGTCGAACCTGGTGAGACGGCGTGTATTGCGCCCG
>NZ_JBAUSA010001187.1:0-2522 GCF_049581465.1 Caballeronia sp.
AGGTTTTCTTCGCCCGGCACGGCGAAGATACGATCGACGCCTTCGTTCTCGAGCGCCTTGACGAACAAATCGGAAGCTTTCATAAATAGTGTCCTGGTCTCTTCAATTCATAGTCAACGGTCGTGCGAGGGCTTACGGAAACGCCGGTATCGTCGGATCCGTTCCCTCGATGTCCGCTTCCGGATGGTGACTCTTGATCACTTGCTCGATTTCTTCGACGCGATCCTTCCTGACATCGACCATCATCAGCAATTCACCCTTCTCGATTGCGCCTTCAAAGCGTTTTAGACGCGTGTTCGGCACGTCGACGCCGATCATCGTGGCGGTCCATGCGCCGAATCCTGCGCTCGCCACGGTCATCAGGACGACGACACCGCCGGCAATCGTGAGCCCGGCCGGAGGAAAGGCCATGGCGACAAGGCCCGCCAGCATGCCCGTGACGCCGCCCGCCGCGGTGCCCCGTGCGAGCGCGGGAAGCAGGTCGCTGCGTTGCGCGAGTGTGGCCTGAGGCAGGTCCTCGAGCGGGATGCCCGGGCGCGCAAGCACATGGACATGTCGCCACTCGATGCGCTTGAGCAACAGTTCGTCGATGATCGCCTTCGCGCTTGGCACGTCGGGCAACAGGAAATAGATGCGCCGCATTTCGGGCCTCCTATCGGGAATACCCATGACCCTGTCCGTCGCGCCGGCCATGACGGTGCATGACGTTCCGGCACGCAATGCGCGACAGCGTCTTATCTTTTAATATAGTCGCAATCGGGCCCGAACTCCCGGCACGCAATCATCAGGCTGTCACTCCAGTCCCCGTCCGGACGCTATCCATCTACCGTTGCCACGGCGCGCCGAGGGCGTGCGCTGTTTTTCCAGAGTGCTGGGACGCACGGCGCACGATCGACATGTCGATCTCGCCCTCATCGGCAAGCGCCTTGAGCGCAGCAATCAGGAGCTAAGATAATTACCAGGGTAGGGTGCCGGGTACTCTTGACGTTTTCATCGCGAATTAACAAGGATCATTGATGACACATTTTGCTTTCACTGCCGGATCCGTCGCCGTTGTCACGGGCGGTGCCAGCGGTATCGGTCTCGCCGCCGCCAAGCGGTTTGCACAGCTCGGACTTCGCGTCTGCATCGCGGACCTGGGGGCGGACCGACTCGCGCGCGCAGCGCACGAAGTCGCCACCGTAGCGGCCCACGGAGCGGACGATGTCATGGCCGTCGAGACGGACGTCTGCCGCGTCGAGGATCTGGTTCGACTGGAGGCGATGGTTCAGGAACGCTTTGGCGGCACCGATATCCTCATGAACAACGCCGGGATTCAGCCTGGCAGCGCTATGTTCGGTCCGGCTGCTAACTGGGAACGGGTGCTTGAGGTCAACCTGTGGGGAGTCATCCGTGGCACTCAAGCTTTCGTACCTGCAATGATCGCGCGCGGCCGGCCGGGTCTGGTGATCAACACCGGTTCCAAGCAAGGCATCACTACGCCGCCCGGCGACCCGGCCTATAACGTTTCCAAAGCCGGCCTGAAGGCCTTCACCGAAGCGCTGCAGCACGAACTGCGCAATACGCCTGATTGTCAGCTCAGCGCTCATTTGCTGATCCCGGGCTTCGTATTCACGGGCCTTACCGCTAAAGATCGCACTGAGAAGCCGTCCGGTGCCTGGACGCCTGAGCAAACCGTCGATTTCATGATGGAACGCCTGGGTGCCGGCGACTTCTACATCCTCTGCCCAGACAACGATGTGCCTCGCTCCCTCGACGAACGACGCATCCTATGGGCGGCCGGCGACATTGTCGAGAACCGTCCGCCGCTGTCGCGCTGGCATCCGGATTACAAGCAGGCGTTCGAAGCGTTCAGCCAGAAAACCGACTGACCTGCTGGCCATGCAGATTACGCGTGGACGATGAGCGACGACCGCTTCCTTATGTTGTTTTGGCGGACGGGAAACGTTCGTTCTCTTGGCGCGTTTCCAGGGCGCGGTCAGGTCCTCATTCTTTCTTCGTCTTCGGTTGTTCAGGCTGCGGATCACGTCCCCGTTGCGTCGGTGCCTTCGTACACGCATCCGGGGTCACATAAGTCACGTCGTCGCAGCAGCACGCATAGACCGGAAACCCATACGCATTCGTGCCGATGATGGTCGTTGGCCCGTGCAGCGGGCACACCGCGTTCATGTTGCCTCCTCAAGCGCATGATCAACCATTTATATCCTACACGCGACTCGTCAGGTCGGCAGGGGGAGGCCCGAGCCTCAGGCCGGATCCAAGGCAGGCCGCCCATCCAGCACGGCTGCTACATTGTCCAGCGCCGTGAATCCCATCTGATCGCGAGCGCGTTGGAGGACGCCAGCCCCGCGCTGCCGGCGGAAGACGGCGACAGAACGCTCGATCCGGCCACGCTCGACAAGAATCGGGTGTTCAAGGCGGTTGAGCCCTGAGAGGGTGCTTGTCCGGCGCGCATTTTGATCGGGCACTCGGGGTCCCCACCTTCGACATACTCAGGATGCCAAACGTTGATGAAACAACGC
>NZ_JBAUSA010001188.1:0-1678 GCF_049581465.1 Caballeronia sp.
GGCCTCGGGGGGAAGCACATCCTGCGCGCCAATCCAATCGCGCGTGCGGACGTTCCCGAGGATCAGATGCACCCATACGAACCGGCGGCCTCGGGTGAGATCAAAGGAGGAATCGCCTTCGAGCAGATGCCCCCGCCCGTTCTCGTCGAATTCGAACGCCCACGCGACGCCCGGCCCGAGGTCCGCCAGATCGATTCGCGCCGGTTGAGCGGTCATTTTCCCTCCAACAGCCGAGCCTTATCCCGCGCGGATGAAGGCAGCGTGTCAGGAAAACCCCGGCGGCCCGTCGGCCGGTTGGCGACTCGCCTTTACAGCCACTTCTTCCACCGGAAGAACACGTAGGGCCCGACCGCGACGGCGACCATCAGAAGGAGGGCCGCGGGATAACCCCACCACCAGTCAAGCTCGGGAATTACCTTGAAATTCATGCCATAAATCGAGGCGATCATCGTCGGCGGCATAAAGATGACCGCCAGCACTGAGAACAGCTTGATAATGTCGTTCTGCGCGAGGTTGATGAAGCCGAGGGTGGCGTCGAGCAGGAACTGGACCTTCTGCGCCTTGAAGTTCGCGTCCTGCTCAAGCGCCTGGAGGTCGCGCAAAGCCGACTTCGTCGCCTCGCGCACTGGTTTTGGCGCGTCCGCCGAGCGGCCTTCCGACATCAGGAACAGCACGAGCCGCTCGAGCTCGACCAGGCTTTCGCGCAGGTTCGAGATCTTCTCGTCTTCCCGGCCGAGCGCGCCGAGGGTCGCCGAATAGATCTTGCTGCGCGCGCTTTGGTCTCCCTTGGCCCGAAAGACCTGGCTCGCGATGGAATCGAGCTCGTTTCCGACCTTGTTCAGCGCCCGGGCAGAGCGATCGACAATGGCGTTGATAAGCCCGACCGCCACCGCGTCGGGGTGCAGCGCTTGGGTCGGGATTTTGCCCAACCTCTGACCGAAGAGCTCAAAGGCTTCGCCAGGATCATAGCGTACAGTGACGAGCGCTTTCGGGCCGAGGATGAAGGTGACGTCGGCGACGTCGGGCGTACCTTCGGCTTCGCTGACGACACAGGCGTGCAGGTAGCGCACGCCATTTTCGGCATAGTAGGATTCGGCGGGCTGGGCGAAATCGGGGTCGGAGCGTGACGGCACCTTGGAGCCAAGGTAGGCCTCCACCTTCCGATCCTCGTCCACCGTGGGCTCGACCATGTCGATCCAGACCGCGCCAACCGGGATTGGCTCGGCCGGGTCTAGAATCTTCCGCTGGAGTCCGACGCTCGGCGCCGTCGCCGCGCCGAGGTCGGTCTTAACGGCATAGTGGACAATCAGCACGGTTCGCCCTCTGCTTCAGCCAAAGCGCTCAGGAGGAATTACATGAACTCTCATCACTTTGCCTGCCGCAAGCTGAGCAATAGGTGAACCGAGGAGGATCTGGGTTTGGGAGGTGTGCATTTCTGCGCGCGTTTGAGCGCTTTCAAGGTGTTAAGCCTCTTTTTCTGCAACTCGATCGAACCACGGCCTAGGTTTGATCGCGCGCCCCGAGATTTCCAAAATCTGCTGAGATTTTCGGCAACGACTGCAAAGTTCAGGTGACGCTGGCATATTCTAGAAAAATAGTTACTTTTCAATCGCTTGCATGCATATATCGGAAAAGTACATTATTACTTTTTTGCAAGCTCCTGTAATCCCTATTGCTG
>NZ_JBAUSA010001189.1:0-1674 GCF_049581465.1 Caballeronia sp.
GTGGCGGCGGCGCCTCCTGCTGCGGCGCCGGCCATCGGCCGTCCGACCATGGCGCTGAATGCGCCGAAGGACGTGGCGCATCTCGAGTGCAATATCGTGACGCCCGACTATCCGGTGCTTTCGAAACGTCGTGGCGAATCCGGTCGCGCACTGGTCAAGTTCGTGGTGGGCCTGACGGGCAAGATCGAGAACATTGAATTGAAACAGAGCAGCGGTTCGCCACGTCTGGACGACGCTGCCCTCGACGCCATGCGTTCAAGCACGTGCAAACCCTACAAGGAAAACGGCGAAGCCATTCGCGCCGCATATTCCCAGCCGTTCGTGTTCGGCCTGAAGGACTGACGCCCGCCTTGGGCTCAACTCAGGCGCAACGGCCTCACGGCGAAAACGAACAAACAACTATCCAACCTGATTTCCAGCTACCTACAGGACACAAGATGCAAGACTACGGCTTGGCGCACGTTTTGGCGCAAGGGGATTTCGTCACACGCGGTATTGCGCTTGCGTTGGCGATCATGTCGATTCTTTCGTGGACAGTCATCGTGGTGAAAGGTCTGAATGTGCTGCGCCTGAACCGCCTGACGAAGAACGCGGAGCGAGCGTTCTGGCATTCCGACGATTTCGACGACGGCATCAAGAAGCTCGGTATCCCTTCGCCGAATCCGCAAGACAACCCGTTCCTCGCGCTCGCGCTCTCCGGGCAGGACGCGGCGGATCATCATCACCAGACGCAGCCGCATCTGCATGACCGCATGGATGTGTCGGACTGGATCACGCGTTGCCTGAAAGACACCATGGACGACGGCGTGGGACGCATGCAGGCTGGACTTGCAGTGCTCGCTTCGATCGGCAGTACCGCTCCGTTCGTCGGCCTGTTTGGGACGGTGTGGGGCATTTATCACGCGCTGATGACGATCGGCGCGACCGGGCAAACATCGATCGACCAGGTCGCCGGCCCGGTAGGCGAGTCGCTGATCATGACCGCCTTCGGCCTGTTCGTCGCGATTCCCGCCGTGCTCGGTTATAACGCGCTGACACGCTCGAACAAGACGATCGTGACCAAGTTGAACCGCTTTGCACACGGCCTTCACGCGTTCTTCGTCACCGGCACGCAACTCTCGTCGAACAAACGCGGCGACGGCTTGCGCCTCGCTACGCAGAATGCGATGAACACGGCAGCGAAGTCGCCCTCGCCGACTGCATCGCGTGTGGGCTAAGGGGACGTCGACATGGCCATGAGCCCTTTTTCCAGCGACGAGGACGACGGCGTGATGAGCGAGATCAACATGACTCCGCTCGTCGACGTCATGCTCGTTCTCCTGATCATCTTTCTCGTCACCATTCCCGCGATGAATCACGCGGTGAAAATCGATCTGCCGAAGGCAAGCAGCCAGCCGCAGGACACGAAGCCCGCGCATGTGGACGTGGCAGTTCAAGCCGACGGCACCGTGCTATGGAACGACCAGCAAGTGGACGATACCGCCCTGCAAGCACGTATCGTTGAAGCGTCGCAGCAAACGCCGCAGCCGGAACTGCGCCTTCGTGCGGATCGCAAGGTGCCCTACGAACGCGTCGCCGATGTCATGTCGGCCGCGCAAAGCGGCGGGTTATCGAAGATCGGCTTCGTCACCGAACCGAAGCCAGCGCTCAAGTAGGACGAGACAGTTGGACGAG
>NZ_JBAUSA010001190.1:0-1819 GCF_049581465.1 Caballeronia sp.
GGGATGGCGATGGCGCTCATGAAACTGGTCCCGATAGTCCCAGGACATTTCACGATTTCCGAATGGCTCGCTTTGGCGATCTGGATCGCGCTGGGTGCTGTGTCATACCGCAGAACCAAAACCCACGGAGGTATCATTCATGAAACTTAGCTTCACTCTGCAGAGTGCACTGTTGTTGCTCGTCTTCATCGGTGCGCCAGGTATTTCAAGAACGCAAACCCCGCCGCCCTTCGACATCGTCATCACGAACGGCCACATTATCGACGGTACGGGATCGCCATGGTACTCCGGCGAAGTGGGCATCCGCGACGGCAAAGTCGCTGCCATAGGCAATCTCACGGACGCTCCGCGGAAACGCACGATTGATGCCGCCGGCAAAGTTGTCGCGCCCGGATTTATCGACATGCTGGGACAGTCGGAGTTGACGATCCTCGTCGATCCTCGCCTGCCCTCAAAGATTTTTCAGGGCATCACGTCGGAAATTACCGGCGAAGGCTCCTCGGCTGCTCCGCTCAACGACGCCATCATGCAAGCCGACCGCTCCTCGTACGAATACTTCAAGATCACTCCCAATTGGAGAACCTTCCGACAATATTTCACGCGGCTCGAAAAACAGGGGATGGGCATCAATCTGGCGAGTTATGTGGGCGCGACGCAGGTCCGGCGCATGGTGCTTGGTGACGACAACAAGCAACCTACGCTGGAACAACTCGACCAGATGAGATCGCTCGTGCGTGATGCCATGAAGGATGGTGCGGTCGGCGTCTCTACATCGCTTGAATATGCGCCAGCACCCTACGCGAAAACCGAGGAGTTGATTGCGCTCGCGACCGAGGCCGGCAGGTCGGGAGGCATTTACGCAACGCACATGCGCGACGAAAGCAATTCTGTGCTCGAAGCCATCGACGAAGCCCTCCGCATCGGCCGCGAAGGCCACATCCCGGTCGAGATTTGGCATATCAAGGTCGCGGGTAAGAGCAACTGGGGACGCATGCCCGAGGTCGTCGCCAAGATCAACGCTGCGCGCACGGCCGGCGCCGACGTCAGCGCCGATACTTACGCCTATACCGCGTGGTTCAACGATTTTTCGGCATTCATTCCGCCCTGGGCGCATGATGGCGGCACAGAGAAGCTAGTCGAACGTCTCAAGGATCCTGCCACGCGCGAGCATATCCGCAAAGACATGCAGACTTCCACTAAAGACTGGGACAACGAGTGGCAGGAGATTCCCGGCCCAGACGCCATCATGATCGGCTCGGTCGAGAACCCGAAGCTGGCGCCGCTGCTGGGCAAGCGTATCTCGGAAATTGCGAAGTTGTGGAATAAAGATCCCATGGACACGATCTTTGATTTTCTGGTCGAAGATCCCAAAAGCGAGGTTGCCGTATTCGGTATGTCGCAACCAGACGTCACACTGGCCCTTCAGCAACCCTGGGTATCGATCGACAACGACTCGGAGGGCACTTCGCCACAGGGCATTCTGGGGCAGTCGCATCCGCATCCGCGTGCGTATGGAACCTTCCCACGCGTTCTAAGCAAGTATGTGCGCGAAGAAAAAGTCCTGACACTCGAAGATGCGATCCGCAAATTTTCGGCGCTGCCGGCTCAGCGCATGCGGCTGACCGATCGGGGCGTGCTCAAAGCGGGTATGTGGGCGGACGTTGTGATCTTCGATCCCGCGACCGTGCACGACGTCGCGACCTTCGACAATCCGAATCAGCTTTCCGAAGGCATGGAATACGTCCTGGTAAATGGCGTGCCAGTGATCGATCAGGGAAAGATGACGGGATCACTTCCGGGCAAAGTTCTGCGCGGTCCA
>NZ_JBAUSA010001191.1:0-3633 GCF_049581465.1 Caballeronia sp.
TTGCTGATAGCCGTGGGCTGCGGCATGTTATGGCGCGCAGGCAACCTCATTGCAAATCCTCAGGACTTATCGACAGTTCATTTTAGTGCGCTGATTGTTGCGCTGATTGTGCTCGTATCCAAGGAGTTGCTGTTCCGATATATGTTGCGCGCTGCCGAACGCGTCCGTTCGGCACTCCTTATTGCCAACGCATGGCACGCCCGCTCGGACGCAGCGTCCTCTTTAGTCGTGGCTATCGGGATTATCGGGAGTATGGCCGGATGGCGCTTGCTTGATCCAATCGCTGCCGCAATCGTCGGCTTCATGGTCGCGCGAATGGGTTTTACTTTTGGTTGGGACGCGCTGCAGGATTTATCGGACCGTGCGCTTGATCAGGCCGAAACCGAAAAACTTCGCGCGTTGTTGGTGAGCACGCCGGGCGTTCGTGATGTCCACGAGTTGCGTACCCGGAAAATGGGCGACCTCGCGATCGTCGATGCACATATTCTCGTGGACCCGCTGATTTCAGTGTCGGAAGGTCACTACATCGCGGAATCGGCGCGGGCGCGCGTGCTGACCCATGCTCGGGTCGTCGACGCATTAATTCACGTCGATCCGGAAAATGACGAGGTCAATCCGCCGTCCGGCAAAATGCCGACACGCCTCGTTGTCAGCGAAGCTCTCGGCACGGCACTGGCCGAATATGGGGTTCGCTTCGAAAGCCTCAATTTGCACTATCTGAGCGACGGCTTCCATATCGACGTCGTTCTCCCTGCCGCGTTGACGAAGCATCAATTGGCGGCATTGGAGCAAATCGATTTTTGCGCGCTCAAGCGAACACTTGGTGCCCAGGAAATCCGGCTTGCGCAGGCAGTGCAAACCCACTCAATGGACGTTACGGTTACGCACGGCTGGGCAGCTGGACCCCGATAGATTCAGTTGGATTCCAAACCCATGCCGCATTTCAGAGCGGCAATTGCGTATCGAATTTAATTTCGCGCAATACAACGCTTGTCCGGACCTGCGCGACAGCTGGAATCTTGAAGATGCGATTGTGAAGAAACGCGTCGTACGATTTGATATCCGGCGCGACGATTTTCAGGATGTAGTCGGATTCGCCGGTCGTGCTGTAGCACTCGGTCACTTCGGGGCAAGTGGTAATCTCGCGTTCGAATTGCTCGACGCCGCCCTCAGTGTGACGGGTGAGATGAATATGAGCGAGCGCGCACACGTGCAAGCCTAGTTTCTCGCGATCGAGCAGCGCGGTGTAGCGCTGGATCACCCCCGATTGCTCCATGTCCTTGATACGCCGCCAGCATGGAGTGCTCGAAAGCCCGACCTGATCCGATATTTCCTGAACGGAACGGCGGGCATCCATTTGCAGGAGCCGCAAGATTTTTTGTGAGAACGTATCTAGAGTCAAGTGCGCCTCCTGTCGGTCGCGACCTGACTCCAATAGTAGAGGCGGTGAAAAGGAAGCGCAATGTAAAACGCCGGATGTGAGCGATATTCCCTAACTCAGTGTCAAGACTGCGAGTTTTGTCCTCCACCCTCTGTTTCACCAGGCGTCCCGGACGCGGCCTTTATCGACGCCAGCAGCGCGCGTTGCGTACGCAATTCAGCCAGCATGTTGCAGAAAAGGGCGCCTTGCTCGACGGCGTCATCCAGGGCAACGTGGGTGTGCGGAAGTTCGTCGAACCAGTGTTTCGGCAGACGCGGCTTGATCGCCTTCCGGTACGGCAAATCAGTCAACGCGAACGCCAGCGTCTTGATATCGAGCGCGGACCACGAACACGGGCAACGCTCAGCGAAGCGCATCATGTACCAGAACATATAGGTGAAGTCGAAACCCGCCGGATACGCGACGAACACGGGCTTGCCCGGTAGCGCCTCGACCCATTTCACGTAGGCGGGCAACGCGATCGATGGTTGCTGCAACTCCGTGCGGCAAGCCGCCCACGCTTCAGGCTGCGTCTTCCACCATGCAGCCTGTATTGGATGAGGTGCTGAGCCCTCAAGCGTTTCCAGATTGGCTGAGAACGTCCCGATCAATTCCTTGTCAGCCGTATAAGCCGCCGACGCAAAACTCAGCATGGAATGCGGGCCGGGAATAGGACCATCCGCCTCGACGTCCGTGCTCACGTAAATCTCCGGAATGGCGGCGCTCATGCGGCCACCACGTCGCGAACGTGCGGATTCGTGCGGCGTTCGTATCCAAAAGTCGACGTAGGTCCGTGACCGGGTACGAAGGTGACGTCGTCGCCGAGCGGCCAGAGTTTTTCCTTCACCGAGCGAACCAGATCAGCGTGATTGCCACGCGGAAAATCTGTACGGCCAATCGATCCGGCAAAGAGAACATCGCCTACCAGTGCCAGACGGTTCGCTTGACTGAAGAAAATCACGTGACCCGGCGTGTGGCCGGGACAGTGATAGACGCCCATGGTTTCATCGCCGAACTGTACTGAGTCGCCGTCTTGCAACCAGCGGTCCGGCGTGAACGCTTCTGCTTCGCCAAACCCAAAGCGCTTGCTTTGTTCCGGCAACTGGTCGATCCAGAACGCATCCGCCACATGTGGACCCTCGATCTTCACGCCGTAGTGGTCGGCGATCGACTTCGCGCCACCGCAATGGTCCAGGTGACCATGCGTGAGCAATACCTTTTCCACTGTGACACCGAGTTGTTGTACCGCACTGAGGATCCGATCAACGTCACCACCCGGATCGACAATGGCAGCGCGCTGCGTTGCTTCGCACACGACTAGGGAACAGTTTTGCTGAAAGGGTGTCACTTGAATAAGGGTGACTTTCATGGAGGCTGCGCCCGGACGCGTAAAAACGTCCATTGTAGCGGCCCGGCACGCGCGTCGCTGAAGGGCTGCGAACGCGGACGAAAGGCCTGAAAATTCGGCAAAATCAGCAATCTTTACGTTCATAGTGAAAATCAATGACTTTTATAGCATTGCGAGGCGGCTGACTGCTGTTTTTGAGTATAATGAAGTCAGTTGTGCATGGCGAAGCTATGCAATCAATCGGCAAGTGAAGGCGTGAGTAGCGCGTTTTTACAATTGCCATCAAGTACGCAAGTCCGAAGCGGATTGCTTCGGAGTCGCACTCAAGCATCGGTTTCGACCGGTGCGCACGTCTTGTCCAGCCAGGTGCGATGCACCTGCGGTCGGCCTTAGCTGCCGCCACGCTGGATGGGGCCTACGCCGCCGTTCCTGCGCTGTTTATCGCGCAAGAACGTGTTTGCCACGTTCGATGGCGGCATGTGGGGTCTGGTCAGGCTGCCGGGGACAGGTTGCGCCAGACGTGAAAACTAACCGGGCGTTTGCGACGAGGTACGTCGCACCCAATCACTAGCTCACCGTTCGAATCCTCGGACGGTAGACGCTTTTGTGCGGAAAGCCTTAGCTGCCTTCGCACGTCCGTGTTTTTCGGGCGGGTCAGGCGGCTCAAACCGTTGATTACACGTCTATGAATGCTCGACTTACTCGACATATCGGGAGTCTTTTTGTCGCAACAATCCTAACGGGTTGTGCGATTCCGCCCACTGGTAACGATCAGGCCAGCGCACTGAAGACTGGCGCGCAGTTCGCCGGTCCGGCTGGTGCGTCGGGCGCTGCGGACCCGGGTCGCGGGGCAGCCCTCCCGGAC
>NZ_JBAUSA010001192.1:0-11249 GCF_049581465.1 Caballeronia sp.
CGTCTGTATGACTTCAATGGTCTGCGGCAACACGTCGTCGGCGATATAAAACAGGTTCGACTTGGGCTTGCCCACGCGTTGCAAAAGCGTCATGGCTTCGGCCGCGGCCGTGGCTTCATCGAGCAGCGATGCGTTCGACATTGCCAGACCGGTCAGGTCGATTACCATCTGCTGGAAGTTCAACAACGCTTCGAGACGGCCTTGCGAGATTTCCGGTTGATACGGCGTGTAAGCCGTGTACCAGGCCGGATTTTCAAGCACGTTGCGCAGGATCACGGCCGGCGTGTGCGTGCCGTAATAGCCCTGGCCAATATACGTGCGGAACACCAGGTTCTGATCCGCCAGTTTCCTCAGCGATGCCAGCGCTTCCGACTCGCTTTTCGGCTGCGTGAACGCGCCGAGCGGCAGCGTTTCGTGGCGACGAATCGATTCGGGAATCACCGCGTCGATAAACGCTGCGCGCGATGCGAAGCCCAGTGCTTCGAGCATCGCGTGCTGGTCGGCCGCATCCGGGCCGATGTGCCGCTGGGCGAACGCATCGTGACATTCGAGGGCGGCGAGGGACAAGGCTGAGCGGTTCATCAGGCCATCCGGGTGTTCGAGCTTCATGAGAGTTCCTGCAGGTGCGGCGGCACAGCTTGCACTGGCACGCCGCACTGTCGTTAATTGAGTTATTTGCCGCGATTTATTCGCCGATCGACGCGCCGTAGGCAGCGGCGTCGATCAACCGGTCCGTCTTTGCGTCTGCGGCGGGCTTGATCTTGAAGAGCCAGCTTTCATACGGCGCGCCGTTGACCTGATCCGGCGTGGCCGCGAGCGCGTCGTTTGCAGCCACGATTTCGCCGGACACCGGCGCATAGATATCGGACGCGGCTTTCACCGATTCGATCACCGCAATAGCGTCACCCACGGCAACGGTCTTGCCGACAGCCGGCAGTTCGACGAACACGATGTCACCGAGTGCTTCCTGCGCGTGATCCGTAATGCCGATCGTCAATGTGCCGTCGGATTCGGTGCGCACCCACTCGTGCGATTCGGTGTATTTCAGTTCAGCCGGGATGCTCATGGGATGCTCCAGATGTCGTTAAAGGGAACGTGTCGCGGGGCCATTCGAGCGCCATTAAATCGACGCGAGAACTCGGCCGTTGCGCACGAACGGCAGTTTTACCACGCTTGCCGGGAGTTGTTTGTCGCGGATGAGGACGTGTACGGTGTCGCCCGGTTTGACGCTGGGCGGAACGCGCGCGAAGGCAATGGATTCCTGCATCGACGGTGAAAATGTGCCGCTTGTGATCTCGCCTTCGCCGTCCGGCGTAATCACTTTTTGGTGAGCACGAAGCACGCCACCCGCGCGGCCGTTTTCCTTCAGGAGAATCAAGCCGACGAAGCCTGCCTTCGAGCCATTCTTCTCCAGCGCCGTGCGGCCGACGAAGGTGCGGTCCTTGTCAGCGAGATCGACGGTCCACGCAAGGCCTGCGTCGAGCGGCGATACGTTGTCGTCCATGTCCTGGCCATACAGGTTCATACCCGCTTCCAGGCGCAGCGTGTCGCGCGCACCGAGGCCCGCCGGTTTGACGCCTTGCGCCACCAGTGCTTTCCAGAAGGCTTCAACCTTGGTCGAGGGGATCGTGACTTCGAAGCCGTCCTCGCCCGTGTAGCCGGTGCGCGCGAGCATGACGTCACCGTACGGCGTGAGGGGGAACTGGACGGCGTTGAACGGCTTCATGTGCTCGGTCGCGGCGCGGGTTTCGGGCAAGACTTGCCAGACCTTTTCGCGCGCCTTTGGACCTTGCACGGCGACGATCGCGAAATCGCGGCGCGGCGAGATGGTCAGCCCAAAGCCGCCTTCCGCGTTCAGGTGGCCGAACCACGCGATGTCCTTTTCCGCCGTGCCGGCGTTGATCACGACGCGGTAGTTGTCGTCGGCGAAGTAATAGACGATCAGGTCATCGATTACGCCGCCGTTCGTATTCAGCAGGCACGAATAGAGCGCCTTGCCTGGAACGGTGAGCTTGTCGACGTTGTTGGCGATCGCGAACTTGAAGAACTCGCGGGCCTGGTCGCCGGTGAAATCGACAACGCGCATGTGGGACACGTCGAACATGCCGGCGTCGGTGCGCACGGCGTGATGTTCGTCGATCTGCGAGCCGTAGTTGACGGGCATATCCCAGCCGCCGAAATCGACCATACGGGCGTTGAGCGCGAGGTGCGTGGCGTGCAGGGGCGTGTGTTGAAGATCAGACATGGAGCGGGCCTCGGGCGTGCGCGAAAACGAGAAAAGGCCATGCGTCGAGCCCGCTCGGGGTTTCGGCTTTTCGTGCTGCGCCCGACGCCTGAAACCGTCCGGTGGCAACATGCGAAGCCCAAACCGCGTAGCGATCCGGTACATGACCCCTCTGTCCTCGGTACCTGAGAGATTGCACGCTGTTCGCCGATGATCCGACGTTCGGGCGCGCGCCCCTTCGGTGGGCATGTGGCTGGTGCTTCGTAATCAGCCGATGCCGCTCTCCAGAGTTCGACTTTCCGTCCACCGGCACCCGGTTAAAGGCGCACTGCTTGAACGGAACTTCGACGCGGCCGGTCCTTTTGCCTGAGAGTTTGTGGGTGTGCCCCTTCGGCGGCGCGGCTTCGTTTTCATGTCGTTTTGAACATCGACGACCAACGGCCAGCGCTCTCTCCCGACGCGTGCGGCGAATTTACGCGACCGAATTCAGCTTGTCAAACGAAGAGGGCTGGCGCGGCAGCCTTTAATCCTTGTTGAGCCCTGGGTCCACGCGCTTGCCGATATCGCGCAAGCGCGCCAGTTGATCGACCATCGAGGGTGCCTCGTCGAGGCTGCTGACAAAGGTCCAGAGATACGTCATCACGGAATAGACATGCCCGGCCTTGACCGCCGGTGCCAGCGCCAACTGGCTGATGGCGATGACAAACAGCACGGCCGCCACCGAACCGACAAAAAGATACGCCGCGGCTTCACGGTTCGACAGGTGAATTCGGAGCTTGGACAGTACACGGTAGTGCCGTTTGAGGGTGATCGTACCGACTTTGGCGACCAGGCCGATTTCCTTCTCTAACCGGTCGTTCAAGCGGTGATGCAAGCCCTGGTTGCGCCTTGCAAAGCGCGGCAACAAGGATAGGCACAACAGCAACCCGCCCAGGCTGGCTATGCCGATCCACGGCTCGATCGCGAGTAACATCGCCACGGCGCCGATGATCGACACCAATGCGGTAACCATCGTCGGCACGTGTTTTTCGAAGAAGTCGATGAACTCCCGGGCCAATACGACCCGTGCCGCAGCCGTCGACGTACTTTGATTCTGCAGCCGCTGGTTGAGGATCACCGGCACCGCCAGATCGGCGTATATCCGCGTGAACGTGCGCGTATCCACGGCCCGGCGCGCGGCGCCGATCGCCCAGAACGCCAATACGATCACCGCGTAAAACAACGCACTGCGAGCGTCGCCACGAATGATCGAGTCGACGGCGAATCCCGCGAACAATGGATAAGCGAGCAACAGCGCGTTCTCGAGCGCGACCAGCGAGAGCGTGCAGAACAGCTTGCCCGGATAGGCCCGGGCAATGGCTTTAAGCGTGGACGTGGCGGACTGCTGAGCGAGCTTTTCGCTCTCAACTATCCGGATTTCTGGTGTGACGAATGACATGACCGTACCTTGGGTGAAATCGCCGCTATAATTTGAGCGACTGCTCAAATTATAATTGAGCAGTCGCTCAAAGCGCAAGCTCAGCAAGAGTACGTTCACAACTTACAAAGGGAATCGAAACATGTCGCGGTCGTCCCCCGAACGCAAAGATCAGATCATTGCGGCCGCCCTGGAGCTGTTCCGCCAGAAAGGTTTTGCGGATGTTTCCACGCGCGATCTCGCCGAGCATGCGGGGTTGTCGCGCAGTCATATCTATCACTACTTCGGCGACTGGAATGAATTGCGCCGTGAAGCGTTCGTGCACTTTGCCGACGAGCAACTCAAGGAAACCGGCGCACATCTGGCCGATAAACCGCCCGTCGAAGCATTGCTCGGCTTTATCCGCGATTGCTTGCCCGCGAGCAAGAGTGATGGTTGGGGGCTGTGGCTGGATGCCTGGGACGAGGCCATGCACGACGCAGAACTGGCGCGGGCTTATTTAAGCGAGATCAGTCGCTGGCAAGGCATGCTTGGCGGAATCATCGAACAGGGTGTGGAGGCTAAGGTGTTTCGATGCGCATCGCCGGAACGTGCGGCACGGCAACTTTTCGCGCTGGCGATGGGTTACGCCGATGATCTTCTGCTGGAGCCGTCGGCCGAAGCTGTCGAGGCGGCGATGGAGGAGGTCGTGGAAGTAGCGCAGATGCTGTTGGGGTTCGATCTCAAGACTCTCGATCGATAATCAATCTGAGCCGAACGGCAGCTGCAAAGCAGGCCTGTCGTTCGGCGTATGAAAACTGCGGTGCTTACTGGATCGCGTGCTGCAAACCATCCAGCTCGCCGTTCAGCGCGTGCTGTTCTTCACCCGACAAACCGCCGCCATGCTGGAAAGCCATGTCATGCGCTTCCTGACGCACTAGATCCAGCCGATGATGTAATGCATCGCCTTCTGGCGGCGGGTAGAAGCCCTGGCCTACACGTTGATCGACGTGATGCCACAGCGCGTTGATACGGCCACTGACCTGATCCATCCGATGGACAGCTTGCATATGCGGATCGGGACGCGCGGGCGCTTCCTGGACGATATCGACTTGCCGGGGTGGGACGACGCATCCCGCGAGGGCACCTGCCAGCGCCACGCCAAGCAGCGTGCGAACAACGACGGTTTTGAGGGTTTGCTGCATGGAGAGTTTTTCCCTTATGGATTTTTGAGGCAACGTAACGAGAACGTTTTGATCGCGCCCCCGCTGACGCGGGGGGCGCGATCAAATGTAACGCTGTGTAGTTGAAAGTTAGGCGTCGGGCGGGTGTGGGGCTTGGCTCGACGTTTTACTGCAGGCGTGTGAACTGCAGACGGCGGCCCTCTGCATCGCTTTGAATGGCCAGGTCGATGATCGTCATGACATCGACGGCATCTTGCGGCGTCACTGGAAACGGATTGCCATCCAGCACAGACGCAGCGAGCGAACGATAAAACTCCACGTACGCGCCGTCGCGAGTGGCGAATTCCTGGCGGAGGTCATGATCGCCGTCGACTTCACGCAGCAGGCCCGGCGGGTTGCGTCCAAATTCGGGATTGCCGGGGCGTAGACCGGCCTTGAGCTGGTCTTCCTGGACATCGAGCCCGGTTTTCACATAGCTGCCGCGTGTGCCGTGAATAGTGAAGCGCGGCGGTTCGAGGGCGGCCAGCGCGCTTGCGTGCAGCACGATTTCCTTGTCTGGATAGCCGAGCAGCAGATGCACGTAATCCGGCGCACTCGCGTGATCGCGCTGCGCTTTCACGGTTGCGTAGATTGTTTCGGGCAGGCCGAAAAGCACGAGCGCCTGATCGATGAGATGCGGCCCCAGATCGAACAACAGGCCGCCGCCACGCGACGCTTCCTCGCGCCAGCGTTGCGGCACTTTGGGCCGGAAACGGTCGAAATGGGATTCGTAGTGCGTCACGCGACCGAGCCGGCCGCTATCGATCAGTGCGCGAATCGTCATGAAGTCGCCGTCCCAGCGGCGGTTGTGGAAGGGCGCGAACAGGAGCTTGTGTGACGCGGCGAGATCGGCGAGCGTTTTGGTGTCGGCGCCGGAAAGCGTCACCGGTTTATCGACCACTACGTGCTTGCCTGCGTCGAGCGCGCGGCGGGCGAGGTCGAAATGGGTATCGTTGGGCGTGGCGATCACGATGCAATCGACGTCTTGAAGTTCGATAAGCGCGTCGAAAGTTTCCACGATTGTCGCGTTCGGGTAATCGCTTTGGGCGCGCTCCGGCTTGCCGGTGGCGATGGCCGCGACCGTCGCGCGGCCGCAATGTTCTATGACGGGTGCGTGGAAGGTTTCGCCAGCGAAGCCGTAGCCCATCAGGCCGACTTTTAGTTTTGCTGTCATCGGGGCATCCTTGATCTTTGTCATTGAGCAATATTGTGGCACGACAAGATGACGAGTTTGTTCGGGGCGTTGCGCTCGCGGGTGGTTGGGCGGGTTGCCCGGTCTCTTGTTCAGTCCGCTTGAGTTCGCCCGCCGAGGCGATCCGTTGTCCAGGGCCTTCGTTAAGTCTGCATTGCCCGTGCCTGCACCGCCGTCAGGCCCCAAAAAGCCCACGGTTTTCCGTGTTAACATCGCGCACTCGAAACGCGCCGCTCCAGCAAAACGCGCGATTTTGCCCACCCAACGTGTGACCGGCCGCCTGCAAAGGCGCTGCAAACGCGTATCAATAAAGTACCCGAACGATGTCCGCAGCAGGTCTGAACGCCGCGCAAAACGAAGCGGTGCGCTATCTCGATGGTCCTTGTCTCGTGCTGGCCGGCGCCGGCAGCGGCAAGACGCGCGTAATCACGCAGAAAATCGCGCACCTGATAGAAGGGCGGGGTTTTGAGCCGAAACACATCGCCGCGCTGACCTTCACGAACAAGGCCGCGCTAGAAATGCGCGAGCGCACGGCGAAGCTGCTGGAAGGCAAAACACTCACCACGCCTGGCAAGGAAGGTCGCAAGGTGCCGGTGAACCAGTTGACCATCTCGACGTTTCACTCGCTCGGCGTGCAGATCATGCGCCAGGAGGCCGAACACGTCGGGCTGAAGCCGCAGTTCTCGATCATGGATTCCAGCGATTGCTTCGGCATGGTCCAGGAACAGCTCGGCACCACCGACAAAGGCCTGATCCGCAAAGTCCAGTCGATCATCTCGCTGTGGAAGAACAGCATGGTGTCGCCGGATCAGGCGTCGGCGAGTGCATCGAATGAAGACGAGATGCAGGCTGCCATTGTTTTCCGCAGCTACGTCGCGACGCTGCACGCTTATCAGGCGCTCGATTTCGATGACCTGATCCTGAAACCCGCGCAATTGTTCGGGGAAAACGAGCAGGTGCGCGAAAAATGGCAGAACCGGCTGCGCTACCTGCTCATCGATGAATATCAGGACACGAACGCGTGCCAGTATGAATTGCTGAAACTACTCGCCGGTCCGCGCGCAGCCTTCACGGCCGTGGGGGACGACGATCAGGCTATCTACGGATGGCGCGGCGCCACGCTGGAAAACCTCGGGCAATTGAGCAAGGATTTTCCCAAGCTGCACGTAGTGAAACTTGAGCAGAATTACCGCTCGACGGTGCGCATCCTCACTGCGGCCAACAACGTGATCGCGAACAACCCGAAGTTGTTCGAGAAAAAGCTGTGGTCAGATCACGGCATGGGCGACTCGATTACCGTCACCGCCTGCAACGACGAAGAGCACGAAGCGGAGTCTGTCGTGTTCCGGCTGTCGGCGCATAAATTCGAGCGGCGGTCGACCTTTCGCGACTACGCGATTTTGTATCGTGGGAATTTCCAGGCGCGGATCTTCGAACAGGTTCTGCGGCGCGAGCGGATTCCGTACGTGCTGTCGGGCGGCCAGTCGTTCTTCGATAAAGCAGAGATCAAGGACATCATCGCGTACTTGCGGCTGATCGCGAATCCCGACGACGACCCTGCGTTCATCCGCGCGGTCACCACGCCGCGCCGGGGCGTGGGCAACACCACCCTCGAAGCGCTCGGTTCGTTTGCGGGCCAGGCGAAGGTGTCGCTGTTCGAGGCCGTGTTCATGGGCGGTATCGAAGCGCGTTTGTCGGCGCGGCAGGTTGAGCCGTTGCGCGCGTTTTGCGACTGGATGCAGCGCTTGTCCGACCGTGCGGGGCGCGATCCGGCGACCACCGTGCTCGACGACATGATGGAGGCGATCCATTACGAGGCGTATCTCTACGATGCCCACGACGAGCGGCAGGCGCAATCGAAGTGGCAAAACGTCCTGGAGTTCTGCGAATGGCTCAAGAAGAAGGGCACGAAGCCGGAGCGGGAACCATCGGCGGATTCGGAAGCAACGGGTTATGACAATGCCGACGGTTTCGGCGATGAAGGCAAGAACCTGCTCGGTCTGATTCAGACCGTCGCGTTGATGTCGATGCTCGAAGGCAAGGACGAGAATCCGGATGCCGTGCGGTTATCGACGGTGCATGCGTCAAAGGGACTTGAATATCCGCACGTCTTTCTGGTCGGCGTGGAGGAAGGGATCATGCCGCACAGGGGAAATTCCGACGATGACGCGCCGGTGGATACGGGCCGGATTGAAGAGGAGCGGCGCCTGATGTACGTCGCGATCACGCGGGCGCAGCGCAGTTTGCATCTGAACTGGTGCAAGAAGCGCAAGCGGGCGCGTGAGACGGTGGTCTGCGAGGCGTCGCGATTTATCCCTGAGATGCTTCTCGACGACGCACCGCCACCGACCGAAGAAGAAGCGCCGTTATCGCCGAAAGACCGGATGGCGATGCTGAAAGCGCTGTTGCAGAAGCCTGCATAGGAGCTTGAGCGTGATTGTTTCTCGATGAACGGCCTTAAGTTCGCGTAGTTCGTTAAGAGATTTCGAATTCAGTTAACGGATGTCGAGTTCGCGTGGTGAACGTTTCGCGATGGCTGCCTGCCGAATCTTGCTTCAGTGAAAAAAACCCTGAGCAAAGCGTTGCTCAGGGTTTTTTCGAGTGGCGTTGAAGCAAAAGGCGTTATTTCACCGCCGCGACCATGTAGTCGACAGCCGCTTTCACGTCGGCATCCGGCGCATTCGATCCACCTTTGGGCGGCATTGCGCCCTTGCCGTGCAGCGCGTAGTTGTAGACCGTGTCCATTGGCTCCTTGAGGCGCGGCGCCCAGGCGTCTTTATCGCCGAATTTCGGCGCGTTGAGAACGCCGGCCGCGTGACATGCCTGACAGACCTGCGTGTAAAGCGTCTTTCCTGCTTGCGACGCGTCCGCGCTTTGCGTTCCTGCCGCCGCTTCCGAGCTTGCTTGCGGGACATTGGCTAGCGCTGCGACTGCGGCGGCGGCCTGGTTGTTATCGGTCGATGCCGCGGCTCCACTTGCCGGTGCCGCCGCGGATGCTGCTGCCGCCGCGCCGGCTACCGGTTGCGCGGGTTCGTCGAATTTTGCGCCGCCATTGTTAGCCATATAGACGACTGCGCGTGCGATTTCGAAGTCGCTATAGTCGTCGGGGCTGGTGCCGCCACGGGCCGGCATCGCGCCTTTGCCGTTGAGCGCGTTGTGAAGCAGGGTGTCGTAGCCTTGGCCTATACGTGGTCCCCAATCGCCCGCATTGCCGAACTTCGGCGCGCCGGCGACACCGGCTGTGTGACATGTTGTGCAGACCGCCTTGAAGACTTCTTCGCCGGTTTTGTAGACATGCGGCGCGTTGGCGTCGCGGATGTCGACTTGGGCGACCGGGGCGATGCGTTGAGCGACGGACTCTTCGGAGAGGGAATCGGTGCCAGCGCCGTTGCGGGTCGTGTTGTTGACATACACCGCCAGCATGATGATCACGGCGATCGGGATGGCAAACCCGGCGATGACTGCCGCAATGAGTTGGCCGGGCGTTTTGATCGGGGCTTCGTGGGGTCCTTCGCTCATGCTTGTCTCGTCTCCCTTTTTATTTGTGAGTCGGTCCGGCGACAGCGCGGCTGTAACTTCGCAGAAGGGTTCTGACCTGATCGGCCATCTCCGTCTCCATCAGCACGGTCGATTATAGACGGAACGTTTACTGGGTGGCGTGCCAGCAAAGGCCTGTCGCAGCACGTGTTAACCCGGATTTCAAATGGTTTTCGACCGGCGTTGTTTGGGGCGCGGAAGGAGTTTGAAAGGTGCGCCAAGCCCCCGCGATGGACGTATCGGAGCAAACCGGGTATTCTTTCGGACTCGCATCGGTACTGCCTCCAGGTTTCACCTTATGGAACGCGGTGCCCTCGCTTCTACGCGCCCGTAGCTCAATGGATAGAGTACTGCCCTCCGAAGGCAGGGGTTGCTGGTTCGATCCCAGCCGGGCGCACCATCTAGTTTTTCGCAGAATCCCCTGAAATCATCCTGAAAACCCTTGTCGGAAAAGGCGTTGCGGGAAATTCACGTCCGGGAAAGCCAAAGAATTCCCGAAAATCCGTGCTACTCCTTGCCTGACTTTACATACTCGCAAGGGGTTCGGCTCGCGGGAGCAAGATCAAGTGCGGGAACGGAGTTTCAACTCGTAGACCGGCTACCCGGTCAAACTCGCGAAGATTGTTCGTTACCAGAATAAGGCCCTGAGATCGTGCGTGACCGGCAATCATCTGGTTGTAGTAGGGGCCGATTGGATTGCCCATCTTTGCTAGTTCGGCCCTGAGTTGGCCGCTATGAGCGGCAGCCTCGTGGTTGTAATCCAGGACGTCGAGGCGAGCCGCAAAGCCCTCGACCACGGCTAGATTTTTCTCCGGCGAAGCGGACTTCTCCGCACCATAGATCAATTCCATCAGGGTCACCGTGCTGATGCAGAGTTGGCCATGGTAGCGGTTGAATGCCTCGCGAACCCGTGGGGTTTGTTCTTGATGGTAAAGATGCAGATGTTCGTATCGAGCATGTACTTGAGCATCAAAACCGCTCACGTTCCTGATCGGCGGGCTGGTTGCGGGTGGACATGAAGTCGGGGCTTACCCCCTCGCCATCAAACCAGCTATTCCAGGACTCGCCGGCAGGGGTCAGGATACGAACGCGACCGATGGCCACCACGTCGACCCGTTTCACATCGTCAGGAAGCGCCACGGATTTTGGTAGGCGTACCGCTCGACTGCGTTTGCTTTTGAAGATGGCACCTTGTTCCACGATGGGCTCCTTGGGATATGTCAAAGGTATATCCAATTACGGTGGTGCGTGGGATACGTCAATGGGATATACCGACCGACCACGCAATGATGGCAGTGGTCGTCGCGTATCTCTAGCTTGAGCGTAGTCAGTCGTGTACCTGGCCGCGCTTCCAATCCTGAGCTGTTTCTCGTGACGCGACGGACCGTCCTTTAATAAAGGCTTCTTGGAAAATCAAGGCGGTCAAAGTTCAGGTTCGCAAACGCGCCGTCAAGCCATCCGGCACCCAGCCCAACGGATCCTCCGTTCACTTGCAATGCTCCCGAAGTCGCTTCGTACTAGTACGGCGGTTGTCCCATAGCGATCCGCATGACGATGAACGGCATGAATGCACCACCTGCGGCAGTCACCATCAAGATGAACGTAAGCGCGCGAGTTCGTAGCGACACGCAGCTTAGAAGGCCGACGATGGCCGGAGCAAACGGCAAGAAGTAGCGC
>NZ_JBAUSA010001193.1:0-3688 GCF_049581465.1 Caballeronia sp.
AAGGAGACCCGATTGTCCCAGGTCATCGCGAGGCGCATGCATTGCTTGCCGGTTTCGATATGCCGGCGCATGTCGGCCGTTTCCAGCGCGTGTCCGACGTATCGCACCGTAGCGCCGCCTTCGCCGCTCGAACGTAACTCCGTGTCCTGATCCAGCGTAAAGCCGGCCGGCGCTTCACCAGAGAGCAACCAGTCCGTCATCGCGGCGACGGGTGAAAGCGGCACACGGACGCTGGCGAGCGGCAATTGATCGATCGATTTCACGAGCAGGCCGCGAACATCGTCGGCAAGCGCCTGGGCGGCCGCATCGATGACGAGCCAGCCGTTCACCGTATCGATCCAGACGCGCGTATCGCGACGAATGCTGAACGCGCGCGGACGCAGTTCGTCGGTAACCTGCTCCTTGAGTTCGCGAAGCTGTTTTCGCCCGAGTTTGAATCCCTGCTGGTCTTCGACTTCAGCCGCCCGGTCCTTGGTTATCTGATTGACGACGGACGCCGGGAGTAACTTTTTTTCAGCACGAAACACCAATAGCATCTGGCGGTTGTTCGAATACACGAGCGCGCCGTCGTCTCGTGGCGACGCCCATCCGAGCGTCTGCATCTCGACGCTGTTGCCGGGCTGGAACGCGTGGGGCGCCAGCCATTTTTCCATTTGATCGGGAGTGACGGACCAAGGGGCCGGAAGACGATGAAGCTGAAGGTTTTTGAACCACATGGGCGTATAGGCAAAGCGCGCAATTCTATACGACGGCGGCGTTCCTCGACCATTAACAATGGGACCGGCGCCGCACCCTGGAATGGCATTGGCCATGCAGAAAGCTCGACCTCACGAGAACACATGGGACCGCCAGAAACAAAAAACCCCGCAAATACAGAGATTTGCGGGGTTTTCTGACTTCTTCGGATTGCTCCGAATTGAATCTTGGTGCCCAAGAGAGGACTCGAACCTCCACGCCTTGCGGCGCATGGACCTGAACCATGTGCGTCTACCAATTCCGCCACCTGGGCAGGGTGCGTGTACAGCGAAGAACGCAATTATAGCCGGGCGTTTCACGCTGTCAAGCATTTTGGAATCAAACGCGAAACGTCGCTGCGAGCCATAGTCCATATGGCTTAACGCCCGTGTGCCCTTATGGTGGGTGTTAGAATGAGTCGGGAATGATTCATGAACGAACCGAACAACGCTTTAGCGAGAGCGCGAATCCGGCCGTTGGCCGAATTCGCCGCGATTTTTATTTGCCGCGGCGTACCACCATATGCATGCCGTGCCAGGGAAACCGCGCCGTGAAAGCCAACAAACCGCGACATTCAGTCCAGACGAGAAGAGATCATCGATAAGCCCTTGAACAAATATCCGTATCCGATTCCGAGCCGCGAAGAAATTCTCGGCGTGTTGCGCACGAGCGAAGCACCGCTCGCTGCGAACGACATCGCTGAAGCTCTGTCGATCAAGCGCCAGGAGCGTGAAGGATTTTTCAAGCGACTCGGCGCCATGGAGCGTGACGGCCAAGTCCGCCTCGACAAGCGTGGCTACTATCAACTCACGCATCCGTCGAACTTTGTCGCGGGCCGGGTCCAGGGTCATCGCGACGGCTTCGGCTTCCTGGTTCGCGACGACGGCCAGGATGACCTGTTCCTGCCCAACGGCGAAATGCAGAAGGTCATGCACAACGATCGCGTGCTGGCGCGCATCGTGGGTTATGACCGGCGCGGGCGCCCCGAGGGACACATTGTCGAAGTCACGGATCGCGCGAATAAACGGATTATCGGCCGCCTGATTAACGAGAACGGCGCACTGATTCTCGTGCCTGAAGACAAGCGTATCGGCCACGACATCCTGATCACGCAGAATCCGAAGAAGGCGAAGGTCGGGCAGGTCGTGTCGGTGGATCTCACCGACTTTCCGAGCCGGCATTCGCAGCCGCTTGGCCGCGTGGCGGAAGTGATCGGGGATATCGACGATCCGGGCATGGAGATCGAGATCGCGGTACGCAAATACGGCGTGCCGCATGAGTTCAGTGATCGCGCGCTCGAGCAGGCGTCGAAGTTGCCGGATGAAGTGCGTCCGGTCGACATTCGTCATCGCGTGGATTTGCGCGATGTGCCGCTGGTGACGATCGACGGTGAAGACGCCCGCGACTTCGACGACGCCGTGTATTGCGAGCCAATGACCGTCGGTCGCGGCACGGGCTTTCGCATGCTGGTCGCGATTGCCGACGTCTCGCATTACGTGCGCCCCAACGAAGCGCTCGACGTCGATGCGCTCGATCGCAGCACGTCGGTGTATTTCCCGCGTCGCGTGATCCCTATGCTGCCGGAGAAGCTGTCGAACGGCTTGTGTTCGCTGAATCCGCAAGTCGACCGGTGCGTGCTCGTCTGCGACATGGTGATCACCGCGCGCGGCGAGATCAAGGCGTATCAGTTCTATCCGGCCGTGATGCATTCGGCCGCGCGTCTTACCTATACGGAGGTCGCGTCGGTCCTGACCAATACGAAGGGACCGGAAGCCGCGAAGCGCGCCGAGCTTTTGCCGCAATTGCAGAATCTCTACGGCGTGTACAAGTCGCTTCACGCTGCGCGCCAGAAGCGCGGGGCGATCGATTTCGATACGACCGAGACGTACATCGTTTGCAATGCGCTGGGCAAGATCGAGCAAATCGTGCCGCGTCATCGCAATGATGCGCATCGGCTGATCGAGGAATGCATGCTCGCGGCGAACGTCTGTGCCGCGGACTTCCTGAAGCGCCACAAGCACGCAGGGCTGTATCGCGTGCATGCGGGCCCGACGCCGGAGAAGCTTGAGAATTTGCGCGCGTTCTTGCGCGGAGTCGGCTTGGCGCTGGGTGGCGGCGAGAAGCCGCACGCGAGCGACTACGCCGCGTTGATGGCCCAGGTTCGCGATCGGCCGGACGCGCAAATGCTCCAGTCGATGGTCCTGCGCTCCATGCAGCAAGCTGTCTACAGTCCTGAAAATATCGGCCACTTCGGGCTGGCTTATGAAGCCTATGCTCACTTCACGAGCCCGATTCGCCGATATCCCGACCTGCTTACGCATCGCGCGATCTACGCGATCCTGCAGGGCAAGAAGTATCAGCCCGAAGTGGGCCACGACATCACGCTGAGCACCGGATTGACGAAGGCCGCGCGCGCGATGCAGAAATCCGACGACGAATCGCGCAGCCGCCAGCGCAACAGCGTCGCAATCTGGGAAGAGCTCGGACTGCATTGTTCGTCGAATGAACGTCGGGCGGACGAAGCGTCCCGTGACGTGGAAGCGTGGCTCAAGTGCTATTTCATGCGCGACAAGCTCGGCGAGGAATACGGCGGCATGGTGAACGGCGTGACCACGTTCGGCATCTTCGTGCAGCTGGATTCGTTGTTTATCGAAGGGCTGGTGCATATCACTGAGCTCGGCGCCGATTACTTCCAATATGATGAGGTCAAGAACGAACTGCGCGGCGAGCGCACGGGCATTCGATACCGCATGTCGGATCGTGTGCGCGTGCAGGTAAGCCGTGTGGATCTCGATTCGCGCAAGATCGATTTCCGGCTTGTCCGCGACACCCCCGTGAAGCCGCCTTCAGGCCGCCCAACAGCGCCGGCTGTCGAACATTCGGCGGGTGTTGGCGCTACGGCTGGTCCGCGCGTGCGGCCCTTTCCCGTCGACGAAGGCAGCAGCGTGAACAG
>NZ_JBAUSA010001194.1:0-5896 GCF_049581465.1 Caballeronia sp.
ACAAGACTTTCCGTGGCCGCGAGGAGATAACCGGCTTCTTCAAGGCATTTATTGACGGTGCAGACCCGGCGCTCTGGCCAGCGTTCAAGATTACTAGCATGAGCACGGTCGGCAACGTAGCGTACATCGCGTGGGAGGCGAAGCCGTGGGTCACCCTCGCAACGGACACGTTTTTTGTGAAAGACGGGAAGATTGCGGTTCAGACGTTCACTTCTTTTTCGGCCTGAGCGGCAGCTGTGATTGCCGTCCGTCACAACGCGCACATCGTGAATTGAACACATCCACGGCGACCTCGTCCGCATCGACGGCGGTGAAACGCACTGTCGTATTTCAGTCTAACGGGCTGGCAGCGGCGCGTAAGCAGGACCCACGCCCACGGTCCTGCGTACGTCACCCGGAGAGGCGCCGTACTTCTCCTTGAACGCCCGGGAGAAATGGCTGGTCGAATTAAATCCCCAGCGGAACGCAATCTCGGAGATACGTTGCCGGTTGTAGGCGGGGTCCGTCAGCGCCTCCTTGCAGGCGTGCAATCGCCTGTCCAGCACCCACTCGGAAACGGTCATGTCGCTGCGCTGAAACAACATGTGCAGGTAACGCAGCGAAATGTGATTTGCCTCAGCAATGCGGGTCGGACTCAGGTCGTCTTCGTGCAAGTGTCGCAGGATAAAGTCCTGCACGCGCCTGAGCATAGCCGCACTGGCATCGAATGCCGCCGACGGCTGTTGGCCCGACAGCGCTATGCCCAGTAATTCAAGCGTGGACCTGCTGACGGACCCTTGAACGCTCTCGTCAAGCGTTGCGATTTCGTTTGAGAGAGCCAGAAGATGCACAGCTAGCAGCGAGCCGACGCCCGTGCGACTTTCAATTTTGCCTCCGGTCGGAGGCTGTTTGCGCTCGGGTAGCCGTTCTCGCATAACCGACCATGGAATCATCAACGTCACCTTATGCAGGCGCTCAAGAACCTCAAATTCCACCACCTGGTCAGTCGTCCAGACCACGACATCGCCCGATGCGACTTCCACCCCCGAGTCGCCGATCTTGAACCGCTCGCGGCCACCGGTCGTGAGCTGAACACCGACATAGAGTTCGTCATCGTGGCGAACATGTCCGCGCGTGCGCTGCCCCGTACACGGGTCGCAGACCGTTTCGACAATCCCGGCTCCAGCGAAATCGTGCTGCTTGACGTGAGCATAGAACGTCGCAGGAAGACGATGAGGAACCTGCCATTCCCGGTAGCTCGTACTGAGCACGGATTCCCAGGCATCTGTGCGGTCCCCTAAGGGAACATCGGTGGTTGACCATTCGGTCGAGGGATTCTGCACGTCGCGTCTCCTGTCTCCGTCGCGCCGCAGCATTTATTGCGCGCAGCGTGAGCGCACCTCTGGTCGATGAAGGTACATGCGAAGAGGCATCGCCAGCAGTAGGATGTACCCTGTTTCAACCCCAATTTTCTCCTGCGCTATTCGTCTGCCAGCTGAGGCGGTCCCGGCTATCGTCGAGCGAGCCATCACTCTGGTCGGCTGTCCGGTTAGTTCTCGTAGCGACTGACCGCAAAATCGTCGGCAAAGATCGCCGGCGTCGTGCCCGACATCAAATCCGCCAGCAACTGTCCCGAACCGCAGGACATGGTCCAGCCCAGCGTGCCGTGGCCGGTATTAAGCCATAGGCCCCCGATCCTTGTCGGCCCAATAATCGGCGTGCCGTCTGGGGTCATAGGCCGCAGGCCAGTCCAGAAGCTAGCCTGCGTTACGTCGCCAGCATCCGGGAACAGGTCGGTGACAACATATTCCAGCGTCTCGCGCCGCGTCCCGTGCAGTTCCTTGTCGAAGCCCACCAGATTGGCCATGCCACCCACACGAATTCGATCCTCAAAGCGGGTGACTGCGACCTTATAGGTTTCGTCGAGAATGGTCGAGATCGGCGCCTGCGCGGCGCTCGTAATCGGCACAGTGATGGAATAACCCTTTACAGGATAAACCGGAATACTAACCAAACCACGTAGCAGTGCGGTGGAATAGCTGCCCAGTGCAACCACGTAAGCGTCCGCAGTCAATGTTTCGCCGTTGGAACGTACCCCCGTTAGCTTGCCGCCTTCGACTACCAGACTATCGATGCTGCGCTCGAACAGGAACTGCACGTGCTGTCCTCTTGCCATCTCGGCCAGGTTGGTGGTGAACACATGGCAGTCACCGGTTTCATCGCCTGGCAAGCGCAGGCCGCCGACCAGTTTATTCTTCGAGCCTTCAAGCGCCGGTTCGGCGCGAGCCAGTTCGTCGCGCGACAGCAACTCATAAGGCACACCCATTTCCTTCAGGACGTCGATGTCCTTGGCGCTGCCGTCCATTTGCTTTTGCGTGCGAAAAACTTGCAGCGTGCCCTGCTGGCGAGCTTCGTAGGTGATATGGGTATCGTCGCGCAGCGCCATGAAGCAGTCGCGGCTATATTCGGCAAGCCGCACCATGCGCGCCTTGTTGACGGCATAGCGCTTTTTAGTACAGTTAGCGAGCATCTGCGTCAGCCATTGCACCTGGAACAAGGTGCCGTCCGGCTGGAGTGACAGCGGCGGATGCTTCTGCAGTAGCCATTTGACGGCCTTGGCGGGTACGCCCGGCCCGGCCCACGGCGACGCGTAACCCGGTGAAATCTGGCCAGCGTTGCCGAAGCTGGTTTCGAGCGCCACTGCGGGTTGGCGGTCAAGCACCACCACCTCATGGCCGGCGCGCGCCAGATACCACGCGCTCGTGACACCGACCACGCCTGCGCCAAGAATCAAAATTCGCATCAAAGTCTCCTGCGAAAAGACCGCTCATTTCGGGTTCCGATGAACCTGCAAAGTATGGACGATGCCGTGTTTGTTGCGTACAACGGCGTACCCTTGGTTTGCGGGGGCAGCAGGCAGGTAAGGAGGCCGGACTGCGCGCCAGGGGGCCGACGGAATCACGACCTGCCAGTGCGTGAACCACTACGCGCCCAATCCGCTATCGTTCGAGCGTTGTCACGCGTTCGTCGACGCCATCGACGCGCGGCTCACGCGACGCCCGAGAAGGATCAGAAGTTCAAGAAGCACTTACAGGAATATGGGCTGAGTTCGGTCTAGCGGGAATCGACTATGAGCCAACAATTGCTGGTATTTCAGTCACTGTGGGCGATGGAGCGTCGCCACGCCGATGGCCACGAACGCAGACATGATTCGCGAGGTGTGGGGACGTGCCTGACCTCGCCGGTGGCCGCATTACCAAATAAAGGGCACTAAGTGGTAGCGAACCTTTTGGCAATAGTCCGCATAGCCCTCCAGGTTCTTCTGTAAGAACTTTTCTTCGTCGAGCAGCCGCCACATAATTGCTGGAACGACCAGGACAAGCACGAACAGCCCCCACCACGAGTCAAGCGCGAGCGGAATGCCAATCAGTAAGGGAAGCGCACCGCAATACATAGGATGCCTCACGAGCGCATACGGCCCCGTTGAGATGACCACTTGATCCTCGGCTATTTGAATGGTGGAGGCGCCGTAGGTATTGACCTTCAGCACAATAAAGACCAGGAAAAATCCGACCGCGATGAGTGCGTCTCCCGCGAAGGACAGATATGTCGGCACAGGAGACCATGCGAAGCGATGATCGAGCGCGGGGAAAATGAGCAGCGCGAGAAATCCGGTCATCGCAAAGAACATGATGATTTTTTGCGCCGGCTCTTTTTCCGCCGTCGGCCCCGCACGCATGCGTCGTTCGAGGAGCTTCGGGTCTTTCATCGCGAGATAGACTGTGATCGCGGTCGTCGCGACTACAAAGACCGCCATAAAGAGCCAGGCTTGCCAGTAGTCCAAGGTCCCCGCAGGAATGAAAAGCAGCGCCGCCATCGTGGCGGTGCCAAGCAGACTTGAGCGAAGCGCTCGAATGTTCAGGTTGTTCATCGCATGTTCTTCTGTCCCGCATAACGCCGACCGGCGCAAAGCTCTGTCTCGACTTCAGCCCACATATCGCATCGCTCAATCTGCGTCTATAACGCTTAAATGATTACGATGCCGACCGCGTTGCTAAAACTCCATGCTCCAATGCATGGTGGAGAGGGAGAGCACCATGAAACAACTCTTTAAATACCTGACGGCCGTCGCAATGACGACCGCGATGTGCCTCCCGGTATCCACGACCCTCGCACAAACGGCACCCGCGATCGTGGGTTCGTGGACCCTGGTTTCACTGACGGTCAAAAGGAGCGGCAACGCGTTTGAGATTTTGGGCCCTCATCCTCAGGGGCAACTCATTTTTGGCAGCGACGGCCGATACGTTTTGGTTGCGACTCGTGCCGATTTGCCAAAGCTCGCATCCGACGATCAGTTGTCGGGAACGACCGAGCAGAACAAGGCGATCGTCGCAGGGAGCGTGGCGCATTTCGGGACCTATACGGTTGACGAAGCGGGACGCGCCATCATTTTCCATATCCAGAAAAGTAGCTTCGCCAACTGGGACGGCGATGTTCAAACGCGACCGTTCACGCTTATCGGGGACCGATTGACGTATATCACCCCCGGGGTCTTCGGCTACGGTGCCGCGACCGTGGTTTGGCAGCGGGCGAAATAAGCACCTCGTCCGGGCGCAGCGAGGCCGGTCGCGACAGCCCTATTAGAGCGTCAATGCAATGGACCGCAGGAGCCACCCCGGCAGTTTCATACCGCCTGTCGCGCGTTCGCCCCAGGTGTTCTCGCTGAGCAGCAATTCCGGTTGGCTGCCCAGTTGCTCGAGTTCGCTGCCTAGTAACCGATACAAACTGTCGTCGAAGCGCATTGCGTCGACGGGCGCCACGACTTTGCCGTTCTCTACCCAGAAAGTCGCAAAGCGCGTCATGCCGGTTAGCCGGCAATTCATCCGGTCCGAAAAATTCACGTACCAGAGATTGCCGATGTAAAGACCCGTCCCGAGCGCTGCCAGCACATCGTCCTCCGCGAGGTCGCCCCCGGCCATCGACATTGCCGTTGGCGACTCCGAGGCCAATGCGCCGTTTGGCACGAGGCCGTACTCGCGAGCGCTCCGTGCGTCAACGAGTTGGCCGATGCTGCGTCCAAGCCCGACCAGCGGTACGGTTTTGCGTTCGTATCCGTCCTCGTTGAATCCCGGCGTGATGCCGAGTTCAATGTCCTCGGTCAATTCGACGCGGGCATCGAGCGCGACTTCGCCGGCATGAAGCTTGTAGAGCTCCGAGCGTGCGCTCGCCTGACTGCGCGCAGAAAAGCCGCTCCACGACGTCGTACCGAGCAGTTCCTGCACGGCGGCGGGCGCGAGGTACGCGCGATAGTGTCCGGGTGCGAGCACGCGCGGTGTGGCGGACAGGATTGGCAGGCGTGCCGCGGCTAGCTCAAGCTTCGCTGCGAACGCACCGTCGTCCCAGCTTTCGCCCGAGTAGCTGCTCTTGATGGCGCGGCCGCTTGCGTCGTAAAGCGACCAGTTAAAGTTAAAGTTTTCGACTTGGTACCAGCCACGGCTGCCGCTCGATGAGGCGAAGCCACGCGAGAGCGATCCGCCCGCGTAGAAGCCGACGAAGTCCAGTCCCTTCGCCCGTTCAGCGACTGCTCGCGCGAGAGCCGCGGGCTCAGGAAGCGTCCCCGTGCGGCGGATTGACTGCGTCCACGATGAACGATCGACCATCAGGTGCGGATCGTCAGCGGCGTCGCGCAGGCCTTCGCGCAGCGTGGCGAGCGCGCTCGCCACGCTGCCGAAGTCTGCCGCAGGCTCGCCACAGACCGTGAGCGTGGAAAAGGCCTGTCGCTCGCCATCGATGAGCCGCAGCGTCAGCTTGCCCTGCGACACTTGACCGATCTGCCGCACCTTTCCGCCGTTGAACCGAATGAAGTCCGATTGCTCCGCAGCGAGCGAGCTAAGCACGCACTCGTCGCCCCGACGCA
>NZ_JBAUSA010001195.1:0-3109 GCF_049581465.1 Caballeronia sp.
TTTGTGAGTCGACCTTACGTCGCCGCATCTGGTTGCTTGCTGGGATGCGCGTTGCGGAAGGCCAGCAACGCGTTGCAGGCGGCGTCAATCGCTAGCAGACGCGGGAATTCAGAAAGATCGACTTCGAACCGACGTGCATTGAACAGTTGAGGTACCAGACAACAGTCTGCCAACGTGGGTTGATCGCCATGGCAGAAACGCCTCTTCGAACCCATGTCCGCCAGCAAGGCTTCCAGCGCCTGCAGCCCAACCTTCATCCAGTGGCGCATCCATCCTAGCCGTGTGGCCTCGTCGGCATGCAACTCGCGCTCCAGATATTTCAGAACCCGCGGATTGTTGAGCGGGTGGATGTCACAAGCGATCGATAGCGCCAGCTGCCTCACCTCTGCGCGCGCTAAAGGTGTGGCCGGCAGCAAAGGCGGTTTGGGGTGGCATTCGTCGAGGTATTCGATGATGGCCAGCGATTGACGGATGATCCGACCGTCCTCGCGGTAGCTGGGCACGAGCCCGAAGGGATTGACCGCGCGGTATTCCGGTTGATGCTGCTGTCCGCCGTCACGAAGCAGGTGAACGGGCACAGCTCGGTAGCCGAGACCCTTCAGGTTGAGGGCTATGCGCACCCGATACGCCGCAGAACTGCGGAAGTACGTGTAGAGGACGCGATCTGCGACCGTGGCTTCCCGTTTGGTGGAGTCTCTCATTGGTACTCCATCTCTATGCCAGGACGGTGCCACGGACCTCGCCGAGACCAATGCGAACCGCGCCGGGGCGTTCGCACCAGCCGCGCAGAATCAGCGTGTCGCCGTCCTCCAGGAAGGTCCGCTGCTCGCCGTTGGCCAGCGTGACGGACTCCCTGCCGCCCTTCGTCAATTCGAGCAATGAGCCGGCTTCGCCGGCAGCGGGACCCGACAATGTACCGGAACCAAGCAGATCGCCGGACTGGAGATTGCAGCCATTGACGGTGTGATGCGTCAGCAGTTGAGCCGCCGTCCAGTAGGCGGCGGTGCCGGCGTTGCCCAGCGTCAGGCGTTCGGGTGCGAGGCCGGCCTTGGCCATGCGCTCCGTCAGTATCAGGACTTCAAGCATGATGTCGAACAGACCTGCCTTGCGATTAAAGTCGCCGTCCAGATAAGGAAGCGGCTGCGGGTCGCCTTCCGGACGCGTCAGTGGCGCGCGGAAGGGCGCCAGTGCTTCGGTCGTGACCAACCACGGCGAGACGGTTGACGCGAAGTTCTTCGACAGGAACGGGCCGAGTGGCTGGTACTCCCAAGCCTGGATGTCGCGTGCCGACCAGTCGTTGAGCAATGTCATCCCGAACAGATGATCCTCGGCATCTTCGATGGAGACAGGTTCCCCCAGTTCGTTGCCGCGGCCGACGAAATAGCCAAGTTCCAGTTCGTAGTCCAGTCTTCGGCTGGGACCGAAGGTCGGTTGCACGGCATCTGGCGCCCTTGTCTGACCGCGCGGCCGCCGGAACGTCTGGCCGCTCACGCGGATGGACGAGGACCGACCGTGATAGCCGATGGGCACCCATTTGTAGTTCGGCATCAGCGGCTGGTCAGGCCGGAACAGCTTGCCGACGGACGTGGCATGGTGAATCCCCGTGTAGAAATCCGTGTAGTCTCCGATCCGGCAAGGCACTGCCATCTCCGCCGCGCTTTGCGGGGTGAGCAGCTTCGACCATGCCTGCTGTTGCGCGCTGCCCTGCGCTAACCCTCGAGAAATGGCGCGACGCAAACATCGTCGCGCTGCCGTATCGAGTGCCATCAACGCGTTCATGTCCGGGCTGTCGATCAGGCGTGTGCCTTGCAAATCCAGGATCTGGTCGCCAATTGCGACACCGATCTTGAAGTCCTCGTCCGCGCCAATGTGTCGATAGCGACCCAATGGAAGATTCTGGATCGGGAAATCGCTTCCCGGCTGGTTTGCCTGCGCCACCCAACTCATAAGAGTCGGGTCGTGTGATTCATTGAGCAATGACATGTGATATCTCCATTGTGTGTACTCAGACCTGCGCCGGGTTGAAATGCTTTTTCAAGCCTTGCCAGCATCGGTAGTACTCACTTTGCAATTGGGACGATTCGAGCGCGTAGCGCGTCGGTCGGATGACTGCAGGCGTTTCGAACATGAACGCCATGGTGTTCGTGATGTGGTCTGGCCGAGTCGTGTCAGCTGCGCTCGCCTTGGCGAAGGTATCGGCGTCCGGACCGTGCCCGCTCATGCAATTGTGAAGCGACGCACCACCTGGCGCGAAGCCTTCAGCCTTCGCGTCATACGCGCCATGAATCAGGCCCATGAACTCGCTCGCGAAGTTGCGGTGAAACCACGGAGGACGAAAAGTGTTTTCCATCGACAGCCAACGCGGCGGGAAAATGACGAAGTCGATGGCGTCGACGCCCGGCGTATCGGTGGGGGACTGGAGCACCAGAAAAATGGACGGATCGGGATGATCGTAGCTGATCGAACCGATCGTGTTGAAGCGGCGCAGGTCGTATTTGTACGGCGCATAGTTGCCGTGCCACGCGACCACGTCGAGCGGGGAATGGTCAATTTGAGCGCGCCAGAGACTGCCTTCAAATTTCGCGACCAGTTCGAACTCGCCTTCACGGTCTTCGTAGGACGCCACCGGCGTAAGAAAGTCGCGCGGATTAGCCAGTCCGTTGGAGCCGATCACGCCGAGGTCCGGTAGCTTGAACAGCGCACCATAGTTTTCGCAAACGTAGCCGCGCGCCTCGCCATCTGGCAATTCCACGCGAAAACGTACGCCTCGCGGGATGACAACGATTTCCTGCGGCTCGACCTCCAGCAGACCCAATTCGGTTGCCACGCGCAGCCGCCCTTGCTGCGGCACGATGAGCAACTCGCCGTCGGCGTTGTAGAAGAAACGGTTGGTCATGGAGTAGTTTGCGGCATACAGGTGGATACCGCATCCGCTCCCTACGGCGGGCGCGCCGTTGCCCGCCATGGTCACCAGGCTCGATACGAAATCGGTTGGTGCATCGGGCATCGGCAAGGGATCCCAGCGCAACTGATTAGGCGGTGTCGGTACTTCGTCGAAGCGGCTCAGCAGGCACGCGTTCTCGATACGCTCGAACGGCAAGTGCATGGC
>NZ_JBAUSA010001196.1:0-1956 GCF_049581465.1 Caballeronia sp.
GTGAGCGACACGCTGTGCCCGGTCGCACGGTCTCAGGCTGTCATCGGGGACCGCTGGGCTGTCCTGATCGTGCGAGAGCTGTTCATGGGCAATCGACGGTTCGACAGTCTGCTGGCGCAGGCGCAGGCAACCCCGCAGATGCTCTCGGCTCGCCTCAAACGGCTTGAAGCCGATGGCATCATTCAGCGCGAGCGCTATATGGAGAAGCCGCCCCGCTACGAATACGAACTCACGGAGATGGGCCGGGCGTTCTACCCTGTCATCCTGGCGCTGCGCGAATGGGGCGAGACGTGGTGCAAGTCACCGGACGAGGACGTTGCGGTGCGCTATACGCATCTCACCTGTGGCCACAATGCGGGCATCGGCACCGTCTGCGAGGCGTGTGGTGAACCGTTGAGGCGCGAAGATCTGAAGGCTGAATTGAGCCCCTCTTATGCGCACGAGCGCGCTGCGCGCCAAGAGGCCGCGAAAGCCCTGAAGTGTGCATGACGCAGCTCTGATGTACCGGCAATGACTATGTCGTCTGCGCGTATCGCGTCGGCGGATAGGGTCTTCTGAGGGCGACCCTGACGATCCACATTGTGGCACTCCTATTTAGTGCATATGAACTTGTTACGGGTTTCGTTGCTGGCGGATTGAAGGCGTGAACTCACAGAAAGAGCTCCGCCGGGTGAGGGCTCCCTCACCCGGCGAATGACGTCGAACGCACGCAGCTTCGTTGCGTCGCCCTCCTTATCAATCTGCGCGCGGCACGTCCAGTGTCGTGTCGTTGATACGATTGAACGTATTGGTAAACACGGTCAGCGCGATCGCGAGCGCTATTTCAACCAGTTGCGCATCGGTGTAACCGGCCTGCCTGATTGCCGAAAACTGCTCAGCGGTTATCGTGCCGCTGCTCTGCTGAATGAGCCGCACGAATTGGACGAGCGCATCACGCTTTGCATCGCCCGTGGGTTTGCCTGCGCGGATCTGCTTGAGCGATTCCGGCGAGAGCCCCACCATTTTTCCGAGCATGACGTGCGCGCCAACACAATAGTCACAGCCCTTCAGTTCGCTGACGACCACCTTGATCGTTTCGATATCCTTACCGCCAAGCGTGCCTGCACCGAGGATCCCTTCAGCGTTCATATAGGCCTTGAGGACATCGGGGGACAACGCGCCGACCGCGGCAAACAGGTTTGGAAGAACGCCACCCGTTACCTGCCTGGTCGCGGCGTAGGATTCGGCAACGGCACCCGTGGCGGATGTGATGTCGGGTATGGAGATACGGCTCAATTGAGATTCCTTCGATGCGTGGATAGGAGCCGCCACTTTAAATTGAGGCGTGACGCTCGCCGAGTCGTGAATGGCTCAAAGGCGCGCTCGAAAGGATCAATCGGTGACAGGTGGCGTCGGTTCGCGACGCTTTACCGAAGGGGCAACCGCTGCGGCGGCCTCGCCAGGGTCGGTCGACCCGTCTACCGCACACCGCTCCGCAGTGCAGTGAACGGCGGCGTTGTGAACGGTCAACTTCACAGAAATCGTCAATAAATCTACGCCGCACTTGACGATATGAATTTCATAGTTCTATTCTTCGCTCATGGCATGCGATGCGTGAGACCTCACGAATCGTTCTACAAGAGCAGTCCGCCGCCGACTGCGCGACGCGATCAACTGCTGCGCGGGAAGGGCGGCGCAACGGTTCGGTACGCAATTGCAGCCTTGTTTCCACCGGATCTCACGCGCTCGGCGAGCCGGCGCGCATGCGATTCATCAAGCGAAAGGAAGGATTATGAAGATCGAAGGTGCTGTCGTTTTCGTGACGGGCGCGAACCGTGGGCTTGGCCTCGAGTTCGCGAAACAGGCGCTCGAAAGAGGGGCGTGGAAGGTTTATGCGGGCGCGCGCGATCCGGCGAGCGTGACGCTGCCGGGCGTCGTGCCCGTGAAGCTCGACGTGACTGATCCGGCGTCCGTGGC
>NZ_JBAUSA010001197.1:0-11207 GCF_049581465.1 Caballeronia sp.
CACTCTCCGCGAGCAGCACCCACCCCCCCCCCCGCGCCATCCCGCGACTTTCGCATAAGTACATGAAAACCGATTGGTTCCGCAATCAGCAAAGCCGTGTCACGATGCATCCCTCCTAACCCATCGAGATCAAACATGCTTCGTAGAACCGTCATCGCCAGCTTAACCGTCGCGGCGCTCGCAACTGCCTTGGGCACTGCCCACGCCGAAGATGCGCCTATTCGCGTCGGTACCATGAGCGGCCCCGATGCTCAAATCTGGACGGAAGTGACGAAAGTGGCCGCACGCGACGGGTTAACGGTGAAAGTCATCGAGTTCAACGATTACATCCAGCCAAACGCCGCGCTCGACGCCGGCGATCTCGATGCCAACGGCTTCCAGCACAAGCCCTTTCTCGACAGCCAGATCAAGCAGCGCGGCTACAAGATCGTAAGCGTAGGCCTGACCTACACCGCGCCAATGGGCTTCTACTCAAAGAAGATCAAGTCGCTCAAAGACCTGCCCCAGGGCGCAAAGGTCGGTATCCAGAATGATCCGTCCAACGGCAATCGCGCACTCCTGTTGCTGCAAAAGAATGGCGTGATCAAGCTGAAAGCAGGTGCCGGACAGAACGGCGTCAATGCGACTCCGCTAGATGTCGTCGAGAATCCAAAGGGTATCAAACTGGTCGAGCTCGATTCCGCCCAACTGCCGCGCTCGCTCGATGACCTGAGCGCTGCGTCAATCAATACCGATTACGCGGTGAAGGCCGGCCTGTCACCGACAAAAGATGCAATCGCGATCGAAGATTTGAAGGGCCCCTACGCCAACCTGATCGCCGTGCGCGAGCAGGATCGCAACAAGCCATGGGTCAAGAAACTGGTGGCAGCGTACGAATCCCAAGACGTGAAGCAGTTCATCAACACCCAGTTCAAAGGCTCGATTATTCCGGCTTTCTGAACGCCCGCGCCAGATCCGCGGTCAGCGCTTAAGCTTGGAGGCACACCGATGCGCAGCGAGATTGACTACAGCGCGCTCCGACTTCCGATGCGGTGCGAGCGCCTTCGAGTCACGACAGCGCGTCCAAGCTTCTCCTCAATCCTTTAGTGTTGCTTATGGGGTCGGTGCACTTTCGGTCGTACCCCTTAACTATGCAATGAGCTTTGTCCTGTCGAAAATCATACTGCATGGGATCCTAAAAACAGGGCAGACACCCCGTCCGAAGACGCAAATAAGCCTGTTTTCAGGCAATCGTTAGACGTAAGAATCGCCTACGTGGTTATTCCTGATGCACACAAGTGTTGTGCACGTGCTGCCGTTTACGCCAAGTGCTTGCCTACACATAATGGCTCCACCTACCGCGAACTATGGTTTGCGGTCAATCAAGGTGGCGACGAGTTTGAGGTTTGCCGACTGGCTCCCTATATAAGCGGTCCAGGTGGGCGCTCATGAAAGTGCGTTGCTCAGCATTGCATTCCATTGCTGTGGCACTTTTCGCTCTGCCCCCTTACGTACCCTTATTACCAATCGGAGTTTGTATGCCAAACGATACCCTTCCTCAAACCCCATCGCGCCGTCGGTTTATCGGCGTCGCAGCGGCGACCGTTGCAGCGAGCGCATTGAGCCAGCTCGCTTTCGCAGATACGAATCAGGCCGTCACTGACATCGCACAGTCACCCAGCGGTGACCCGACCTCGATTCGTCCGCTTCGCATACATGCGCCGGAATCGCAACTCATCGACTTAAAAAGACGTATCAAGGCGACCAGGTGGCCTGAGCGGGAAACGGTAACGGATGCATCGCAAGGCGTGCAGCTCGCGAACATGCAAAGACTCGCACGTTATTGGGCAACGGATTACGACTGGCGCAAGGTCGAAGCGAGGTTGAACGCCCTGCCGCAATTCGTCACCGAGATCGACGGGCTCGACATTCATTTCATCCACGTTCGTTCGAAACATGAAAACGCGTTGCCGATGATCGTCACGCACGGGTGGCCCGGCTCGATCATCGAGCAGTTGAAGATCATCGATCCGCTGACCAATCCGACAGCGCATGGCGGCGCGGCATCGGACGCTTTCGACATCGTGATTCCGTCGCTTCCGGGCTACGGCTTCTCAGGCAAGCCGACAGCAACCGGCTGGGATCCTGCTCGCATCGCACGCGCCTGGATCGTACTGATGCAGCGTCTCGGATACACGAAATACGTCGCGCAAGGCGGCGATTGGGGCAATGCCATCACGGAGCAGATGGCCCTGCTGACGCCGCCGGGACTGCTCGGCATGCACACCAACATGCCGGCTACCGTACCGGACAACATTGCAGAAGCACTCAAGCAGGGCGAGCCGGCGCCAGCAGGACTCAACCCCGACGAGAAGCACGCGTACGATCAGCTCGACTTTTTCTATAAGCACGGCCTTGGCTATGCCCAGGAAATGGCGGGGCGCCCGCAGACGCTGTACGGGATTGAAGATTCACCTATTGGCCTGGCTGCCTGGATGCTCGACCACGATGCCGCCAGTCAGGCGCTCATCGCACGAGTCTTTGACGGTCAGACCGAGGGCCTTACGCGAACCGACGTCCTCGACAACGTCACGCTCTATTGGCTGACGAACACGGCCGTCTCGTCGGCTCGCCTGTATTGGGAAAACAAGCTTAACTTCTTTGCGCCGAAGCACGTCACGATTCCCGTTGCCGTCAGTGTGTTTCCAGATGAGATCTACGCTGCCCCGCAGAGCTGGACGGAGAAAGCGTATCCCAAACTGATTCATTACAACCGTCTCCCCAAAGGCGGGCACTTTGCCGCGTGGGAACAGCCGCAAGAGTTCACGGAAGAGATACGCGTAAGTTTCCGGACGCTGCGCTAAACGTAAGCGATGGGGACGACGCCGTGATGGCGTCGTCCGCATTTGCACTCGCTATAGCTTGAATTGACCCACGATATCGGCGAGCCTGAATGCCTGCTCCCGTAATAATTCGGAGCCTGCGGAGGCTTGCTCGACCAGTGCGGCGTTCTGCTGGGTCGTCGAGTCTAATTGCGCGACGGCCTGATTGACCTGAGTAATGCCGACTGTCTGTTCGGTAGATGACGACTTAATCTCTTCGAGAATGTCGGTCACCTTTTTCACGCTCATCACAATGTTATTCATCGTCGTGCCGGCACTTTCAACCAATGCCTTGCCTGACTCAACTTTTCCAACTGAATCGGTGATGAGTCGTTCAATCTCCTTCGCCGCCTGCGCGCTGCGTTGTGCAAGCGAGCGGACCTCACCGGCGACAACGGCGAATCCACGCCCTTGCTCTCCCGCCCGTGCCGCCTCGACTGCTGCGTTCAATGCAAGGATGTTCGTCTGGAATGCAATTCCGTTGATGACGCCAATGATCTCGGCAATCTTTGATGACGACTCGGCGATGTCTTGCATCGTCGAGACAACACCGGCCACCACTTCGCCGCCATGATGCGCGATGCCCGAGGCTGCCGCGGCGAGGTTCCCCGCTTGTGTTGCCGCCTCGGACGACGCAGTGACTGTGCCGGTCAGTTGATCCATCGACGCCGCGGTTTCCTCAAGACTCGCGGCCGACTCTTCGGTCCGGCTCGCAAGGTCAACGTTACCTTGGGCAATCTCCGCTGCAGCGCTCTTCAAAGCCTCACTGCTGTCCCGGATATCGCGAAGTACGTCGGCTATTTTGTCCGCAAAACGATTGAATGCGCGTGCGATCTGAGCGACCTCGTCTTTGCCTTCAGCGGTCAAGCGTTTCGTCAGGTCGCCCCCCGCCGATCCGATCTCCTCCATTGCCAAACGTACGTCGGAAAGACGCCGGAACGACGACGCGGTCAGGGCCCCCATAATCAAAACGGAACAGGCGACCACCACCACCAAGGTCAATAGAAGCGCCCGAACAACGCTTCGTAGCTGTGCCAGTGCGTCATCCTTGTCGTACGCTACGACGAGAGACCAGGTTGTGCCCGGAACCCGCTCAGCCTTAAGGAACTTGGGCACGCCTTGAACGTTCATCTCGACAGCTTCGGTTGCCGTTACAAGCGACGCCAGTGCTTCCGCGGTCAAATTAGGAACGAGTTCCGCGACAGGCTTGAGGTTGAGCCTTTCATCGCCATTGGCAACAATGGTGCCGTCCGCCGCGACCAACATGGCGAGGCTGTTAGGGGAAGGCTTGATGGCCTTCACAATGCCATTCACCGCGGCTAGTGTGACGTTTGCGGCGACGACCGCTTTTAGCTGGCCATTTTCTACGATGGGCATTGAAAAACTGACAATCAGCGAATGCGTAACCGCGTCGGTATAGGGTGGCGTAATGATCAGCTTTCCCGCCGAGGCCGCCTGCTGATACCAAGGGCGAGTCGTCGGGTCATAGCTGGCCGCGATTCCCCTGTCGCGAGAGAACAATGCGTGTTTATCGGGAAAGCCGGCGTAGGCGATCTGGAAATCACCGGATTTTTCAAGTTGTACGAGCGACGCCATCGGTTCTGTGGCGATCGCGGACGCTGACACAGCCTGCACCATCTCACCTCGTGAGGTTGCCCACGCTGACAGTGCTTGAGAATTTCCATCTACGGCAGTGCTCAGATCCCGATTCAACGTAGCAAAGGCCGATCGCTGCGTAACAAAATACATAGTGCAGGTCGTAACCAGCAGGGAGGCCATGACAATGGCCACGCAGGTCGCCGTGATTCGAATTCGGATAGAAGATAGCATTCGGTGCAATGACAAGATGTGGTGGTTTTTACAACGGATTCAATTCAATCGAGTTCCTCCCAACAGCCTTGAAACTCGTTTTCGTTGCCGGCGGCAGAACGCCGGCCGCGGAACTACCCGCCGACGCCGACTACTGCCATGCGCATGATTTTTCGCTGGGAAAAAGGCCGTCAATTCTCCACTACTCAGGACCTGATAAGAGATGTTCTCAGGCCGCGGCGAGACCCCCATCAATCAGATAGATTGCAAAGGCGAAGGTGACAATGGACAGAACCGTGCTAATGAGAATGGACGTGGTTGCCTCACTCTTGTACGCACCTGCTTCGTTGGCAAACATCGCGGGAATCGTGGCGGACGGGAGCGCGCAAAGCAAGATCATCTGTTGTGCGTAATGGCCTTTGACCGCCAGGAGCACGAGTGCACCGGCCATCAGTGCGGGGTGCAATAACAACTTGAGCCCCGTGTTCACCCAGACCTCTGATGACAGCTTCAACTTCACCGAGGACATGATCAGTCCGAGACACAACAGCGAAACACCAGGCGTCGCCTTCCCAAGAAGATTAAGGGAGTCTGCCAGCACAGGCGGCAGCTTTATCGCGAGCAGGGAGCAAAGGATACCGATCGCCGGGGCCCACATGAGCGGCCGACGAACGGCAGTCGAAATGCTTGAGACGAATGCCTTCGCACCACTTCCTTCACCACTGGCGACAGTGAGAAGCATCGTCGACAGGGGAATCATGACGAGGCTCGCGACCAAGTTAAGCACCAGCACCGAATACAGGCTTCCTGGCCCGAACATGACCTGGAGGATCGGGATTCCCATAAATGCCGCGTCGGGATACCCGCACACGAATGCCTTTAGCGTTGCTGCTTTCAATTCACGATAGCGATACCATCCGATCGCGAACGTAAGGGCGTACATCCCCATGATTCCGATGAACGTCGCAATGACAAACCGGAAATCGAGCAACTGCGAACGAGGCGTGGCGGCCATGCCGGCAAGCAGCAAGGCGGGGAAAATCCAGTTAAGAACAAGCCGGCTGATCAGAAGACTATCTGAATGGTTGAGCTTGCCGCGTTTGCCGGCCAAGAAGCCTAGGACAATGACAAAGGCGACGGGCAACAAAGGCCCGACGATACGATCCAGCATGCGTTGACACTCCTAGAGATTGATCCGCGTGCTCGCCAGGCTTACAGGCGAGCACGTCGTTCTTGTTGCTGCACGGCGCTTCGTATCCGACCGGCGTCGTCGTTATTCTGTAAATTGCTTATCTGCTGTCAGGTCAAAGCGACCGGCACTAGGAGAATTGAGTCGTCAAGGCTGGGGCCTTGTGCGTTCAGGCCACACGATAGTCACGGATGACATCGGCGTCCGGCTCAAGGCCAAGTCCTGCGCCCTGAGGCACGGTGATCGCGCCATTCTTCGGGATGATTGCGTCACCATAGAGTTGTGCCTCCAGGTCGAAATAGCGCCACTCGACCAGTGCACCGGCGCCGCCCAGCGCCGCGCTTGCATGCACGCTCGCAAGCAATCCCGGACCGTCATAGAAGGTGTGAACCATCACCGTGACGTTATTGGCGTTTGCCAACGCGAACACTTTTTTCAGTTCGGTGAGGCCACCCATCTTCGCGGGGCTTGGCTGAATGAAGTCGACGGACTTCGCCTCAAGAAGATGCTGGAAATCCATCAACGTCGACGCGTTCTCGCCGGCGGCAATCGCAATGCCACCTTCGCGCCGAACCTGTGCAAGCCCTGAATAGTTCTCAGGTGGCCAGACAGGCTCTTCGAGCCAGCGGAGATTGAATGGGCGCAGCTTGTTCGTCATGTCGAGCGCTTCGCGCACGGACCACGGGCAATTGACGTCGAGCGTTATATCAATGTCGTCGCCTGCTGCTTCGCGGGCGGCTCGTACGCAGTCCACATCGATCTCATGCAGCTTGAGATGACGAAAGCCACTGTCCAGTGCACGCTTGACGTTGGTCCTGACAAGGTCGGGGTCGGAGTATCGGATAAGGCTGGCGTAGCAGTTAAGCGCGGTGGCGTCGCTGCCGCCGAGGAGTTGATAGACCGGCTTTTGCGCTACCTTCCCGGCGATATCCCAAAGCGCAATGTCGATGGCCGAGAGTCCGAAGATGAAGGCGCCGCTACGCCCGAAGATGTGGAATTTCTTCTGCATGTCGAGCATCAGCTTTTCAAGCTGCGTTGCATCCCGACCGATCACTGCGGGGGCGAGGATCGAATCGATCACGACCCTTACAGCCGGAATGGACGTAAAGCCGAACGTCTCGCCCCAACCCACTACCCCTGTGTCGGTTGTTACCTTGACGATCAGCGAGTCGACGGTCTGGAGATCCGCTCCGCCCCACGCTCCCGCGTCTGATCGGCCACCCGCTGTAAAGGGAATTCGAAGGGGTATGGACTCTATGCTGGCAATCTTCACGGTGTTCTTTCCTCAAGTTCTCGACTGATGTCCGACGGCGGCGAAGTGCCGAAGCATCGATCCGCGTTTTCCCGCGTCCCGCCTCGGGCGACTGACGTATCATATTGGACATCCTCTTGTCCCTCAACAGAACAACGGCAATTTCTTGCTATGGTTTACCCTCTACTCGATGAGACGTGAGTCCGTACTGCGATGGGTTTTTAGCATCGCCATGGCATCGCTTATGGTCGGTGCGCTATAATTAACGGCCTGAAGCGGGGCTTCTGAAGGTCGCGCCCACCTCGCTCGTATAATTAGCGCCTTGCTACGCAAGTCACGCCCGGCTATCCGTGGGGCTGGTGTGATTGATATCTCCTTGTTGGACAAGAGGCGTGCTTTGACCCTGCGGGTCGCCAGAATGTAGGCCGCCCGAAGAGGCCTTCCCGAATAGAGATTCTTGACATGAGTGAATTAAATGTCCGACCGGTAGAGCGCAGGCCGCATCTTGCCGAGCACATCACGCGGACCCTGACTGACGAGATTGTTTCGGGGCGCTTGCAGCCCGGGGATCGCCTGCCGACCGAGCACTACCTGTCGGAGAACTTTGGGGTTAGTCGAAACGTTGTTCGCGAGGCGATTGCGAGCCTGCGCACGCAAGGGCTGATCGAGTCCCGTCAGGGGGTCGGTGCCTTTGTGATGATGCGGGAGAGCGATCCCGCTCCGCGGGTTTCCATCAACCTGCTGCAGGGAGACCCGACGATCCGGAATATGTTCGAGGTGAGGGCCGCACTCGAAAGTCAGGCTGCTGCACTCGCGGCAATCAATATGACGCCGCGACACCTGAGATCGATCCAGTCCGCAGTGGAACGGATGCGGGATCAAGAAGCGCCGACAGCCGATACAGTCAGCGCCGACGTGGACTTTCATCGCGCCGTGGCTGCCGCCTCGGGCAATGACTATCTGGCAACGATGATCGGGACAGTACTCGAGCCCATGCGGCTACTAATCGCGGCGGCATTCTCCCGGCCCGGCCCGGTCTTCGGAAAGATGCCGAACGCGGCGAGGCAGGAGCACGACGTGATCCTTGAAGCCTTGATTAAAAAAGAACCCGCAGTCGCCCGGCAGTTAATGGGGCAGCATATCGTGAATGCTGCCTCACGCTTCGGCTACGAAATTACCCTGATTTAAGCTTAAGCGCAGTGGGTTAGCCAGCGGGCTCCTTCATGTCCCCTCCACCGTCGGCATACCGATCAGCACCGAGTCAGCTTCAATGCGGACCGGATGCGTTTTCAGTTGCTGACAGACCGGCGCGCAAAGCGGCTTGCCGGTTGCAATGTCGAAGCGGCCCTGGTGTCGTGGACATTCGATTGAGCGTCCGAGTACAAAGCCATCGGCGAGGTGCGCTTGTTCATGCGTACACCAGCCGTCGGACGCGTAGAAGTTTCCATCGACGTGATAGACAGCGAACGTCGCGGCGCCGTGGTCAAAACGACATAGGCAAAGAAACAATCCAAACCTCTGCGGTTTCAGCAAGCTTTTAATTAATTGTGTACATTCGCGCGTTGCCGTTTCCGAAGCACGGTCCAAGGCAAGCTGGACCGACGACGACCTTACGAACGCCTTCTGAATTTATTAATACAAGTGATGCTAAGGCATTCGCTGTGACTGTAAGCCGGGCGTCGCCCTCTCCCACCGCGACACCCTCGCGCGCCGTTTCGATTTAACTCCGCTATGGAATCCGCATGCTAGGCCTAGTACGTATCGCGCTTCGACGGCCCTACACCTTCGTCGTTCTGGCAATTTTTATCCTGATCATCGGCCCGCTGTCTGCGCTGAGAACACCCACTGATATTTTTCCGGATATTCGCATTCCGGTGATTAGCGTGGTGTGGCAGTACACCGGCCTGCCGCCTGATCAAATGACAGGCAGGATCATGTCGCCGTTCGAGCGTACGCTGACCACCACCGTGAACGACATCGAGCATATCGAAGCGGAATCGGTGAACGGCTTCGGGGTCATCAAGATCTTTTTTCAGCCCGGCGTGAACATCAGTACCGCGAATGCGCAGGTGACCGCCATCGCACAAACGCAGTTGCGCGCACTACCGCCCGGCACTACGCCACCGCTGATCCTTAACTACAACGCGTCGACAGTGCCGATCATCCAGCTCGCGCTATCGGGCGTCGGGCTGACGGAACAGAACCTGGGCGACCTCGGGCTCAATGCGCTGCGCCCCTCGCTGGTGACCGTTGCGGGTGCGTCGATCCCCTACCCGTTCGGCGGCAAGACAAGGCAGGTGCAGATCGATATCAACCCGGCAGCTTTGCAGGCGCGGGGCTTGTCGGCGCAAGACGTGGCCAACGCGCTGGCCGGCCAGAACCTGATCACACCGATCGGTACCGAGAAGATCGGCGATCACGAATACACGTTGCAACTCAACGACGCACCATCCGCCATCAAGGCCCTCGGCGATCTGCCAGTCAAGGCGGTGAACGGCACGACCATCTATATCCGCGACATCGCGAACGTGCGCGACGGCAACCCGCCGCAGACGAATATCGTTCATGTGAACGGACACCGCTCGGTACTGATGTCCGTATTGAAGAACGGCTCCGCGTCGACACTCGGGATCATCGCCGGCATCAAGGAGCGGGTGGAAGCCGCGAGGCCGTCGTTGCCCGACAACCTGAAGATCGACGCGATCGGCGACCAGTCGCTGTTCGTGCGCGCGGCAATCAGCGGCGTGGCGCGCGAAGGCGTGATCGCCGCTGCGCTGACCAGCCTCATGATCCTGCTGTTTCTCGGCAGCTGGCGCTCAACGGTCATCATCGCGACCTCGATCCCGCTGGCCATTCTGGGCTCGATCGCCACGCTCTCGGCGCTCGGCGAGACCATGAACATCATGACGCTAGGCGGACTCGCCCTAGCGGTGGGCATTCTCGTCGACGACGCGACCGTCACGATCGAAAATATCAACTGGCACCTCGAACAGGGCAAGGACGTCGAGTCGGCGATCCTCGACGGCGCGGCGCAGATCGTCACGCCCGCGTTCGTCTCGCTGCTCTGTATCTGCATCGTGTTCGTGCCGATGTTCTTCCTCAACGGCGTGGCGCGTTTTCTCTTCGTGCCCATGGCCGAGGCCGTGATCTTCGCGATGATCTCGTCGTTCATCCTGTCGCGCACGCTTGTGCCCACGATGGCGAAGTACCTGCTGCATCCGCACGATCTCAATGAGAACGCGCACGAAGCAAAACGGCCCGGTCCATTGGGACGCTTCCAGCGGCGCTTCGAAGCCGGCTTCGAAAAAGTCCGTAGCGGCTATCACGGCTTGCTTGAAGTGGCGCTCAACCATCGGGCGGCGTTTGTCAGTTGCTTCCTTGGCTTCGTGTTTATTTCCTTCGCGCTCGTACCGCTGCTTGGCCGCAACTTCTTCCCGGATGTCGACGCCGGGCAGATCCTTCTGCATGTTCGCGCACCGGTCGGCGTGCGGGTTGAAAAGACCGCGCAGATCCTGGCGAACGTCGAAGGCGAGATTCGCCAGATCGTTCCCCCATCGGAACTCAAGACGGTTGTCGACAACATAGGCCTGCCTGTCAGCGGGATCAACCTGGCCTATAACAACACGGGCACCATCGGCTCGCAAGACGGCGACATCCAGATCGCGCTAAGCGCAGACCACCGGCCGACAGCGGACTATGTGCGCGAGATGCGCGAGAAGTTGCCGCGCCTGTTCCCGGGCGTCACCTTCTCGTTTCCGCCGGCGGACATCATCGGCCAGATCCTGAACTTTGGCTCGCCGGCGCCTGTCGACCTGCAGATTCGCGGCAACAACCTCGCCGCCAATTTCGCCTACGCCGACCGCCTGCTGCGTGAAATCCGCCGGGTTCCCGGGGTCGCCGATGCACGCATCCAGCAGTCGCAAGGCAACCCGACCTTCAACGTCGACGTTGACCGCACGCGTGCCCAGTTACTGGGGATCACCGAGCGCGACGTGACCAACAGCCTGGTCGTCAACTTCGCGGGTTCGAGCCAGGTCGCGCCGACGTTCTGGCTGAATCCGGTTAACGGCGTGTCGTATCCGATCGTGATGCAGAC
>NZ_JBAUSA010001198.1:0-3496 GCF_049581465.1 Caballeronia sp.
CCGATATGGTGCACGGCGGCGGCTCGATCCGTGCATCGGCGATGACGGAAAACATCATCCTGTTGCGTTACATCGAAACCGGCGCGTCAATGTATCGGATCGTCTCGATCGTCAAGCTACGCGAAAGCGGCCACGATCTGTCAATCCGCCGTTTCGTCATCGACGACAAGGGGTTGCACCTGATCGACGGCTCCGTAGGCAACGCCTCGATGTTGTCGGTGCGCGGCACGATTGCGCCTGTGTTGCCCACGCTGGATTCGGGCCCGCGGACATGAAAAAGATCCTCGTCGTCGACGATGAATTCGACCTCCTGACCACCTGGCGCCTCGTGCTCCAGCTAGAAGGGTATACGGTCGTCACTGCGGCCAACGGCGTGCAGGCCCTCAGTTTGGCGCGTGCCGATCCGCCCGACCTCATCGTCACCGACTGGATGATGCCGAAGATGGACGGCGTCGCGCTGTGCCGCGCGCTTGCTGCCGACGACAGGCTCATGCGTATTCCGGTGGTGTTGTCGAGCGCGGCTGAGCGTACACCTCCGATCGAGCATCCGCTGGTCGAGTTTCATCGCAAGCCGCTTTCTATCGACAGCTTCGTCGAAATTGTCGCGCGGCTGATCGGGCCGGCTTGAAAGCGTGCCACCTGTGTATAAACCGGCTGACATGGAGGTGGCGGCAGACCGGATGGATTCGAGCTTATTGGCGAACTTGGCTCACGAATGCATGGATTTGAACCGAACGCACCAAAACCGTGCGCGACGGGTGGAAGCAATCGACGTCCAGCACTCGCCCACTTCAGCGCACGGGTTTCGAATCCGTGCCACGCCGATTCTGCCGCACGACCCAATCGGCCAGTAGATTCGGCACGCGAGGCAACGCGCGCGGCCAGTGCACCGCCTCATTGGCAAGCTGCGCTATCAACCCATGCTGACTAAACTGGTCGAGCGCGAGACGTGTGATCACGCGGCGCGCGATGGTCCACACATCGACATCGGGCGCTATTCGCCGCGCCATATCTTCAATACTCTGCGCCGAACGAGCCAGCAAAGTCGCACGCGACGCGATACCCGCATGGGCATCGCCGAAAGGATGTGCTTGCGCCCCTTTGCCGAGCGCAGTAAAAAGATCCGCGACGCTGTGTGGCCTATGGCCGCCCGCATGCGCCCCTTCGCTAAAACGCTCGGCTTCCCGGCGATACGTCGACTCGACTCGCACCACGTGCTGCGACTCGTGTTCGGCCGGCCTGCCATGTTTCATGTGCTCCCGTGCGACGGCCTTGTGGTCGCCGCGCAGCAGGGCCTCGGAACCCATCACCATGAAATTGCTCTCGTGCCCGGCGACGAAGGCGAGCGGAGAATCACCGTTGAGCACGAGCCGTCCAAGCGAGTCCGGCTCTATGCTCACGGCCGCGCCCGCCGCTTCGAGCCCGGCGTGGAATACGCCCTCGCCCATCGCGATCTCGAAGAACGCTTCGATCCACATGGCGACCAGATTGGCGGGATCCAGGCCGTGGGCGCGCAATGCGCAGGTGTCCACCAGTGCCACGCTGCGCACTGCGCGCGTCACCAGCACGGTGTCGCTGCAAAAATCCCATAGCACTTCAGGGACGACGATGCGCTTGTCGCCATTCACGTCGCGTAGCCGGTAACGCAGATAGCTTTGGTCGGCGGCGCGCTGGCGCAAGTCGAGCATCCCGGCGATCACGTCCGTCACCCGCGACACGTGCGCGCTAGCATTCAATTCACGCGCCTCGCGCGAAAAGCGCTCGGCAATGCGCGCCGCCGATGCCGCGATATCGAGGTCCTGCTCGAGTTCCTTGCGGGTATCGGTTCGAATGAGCGTGATGCGGGCAGGAATGGGCAGTGAACGAGCGTCGAGTACCACGTGCGCACAATGCGTCTGCTGGGCGACGCCGCTACGCTCGGGCGTGGCATCCAGATCGATCACGGACGCGGCGCGCCCCGGCGGCATGCCCGATTCGAGCGCTTTGAGCAGCGATGCGTCGTTCAGCGGTATCTCAAGCGAATGCAATTCGGCCAACGCGACGCGAACAGCCGTCTCCGATAAAGCCGGATGACGCGCGAGCACGTCTGACGCCATCGACATCACACCCGACAAGTTGTGCAGGCGCGGCACACTTCGCGAAGGCGCCGCGTCTTTATGCGCGGGCGCACCGGAGGTAATCGACCGGAATACCCGATGAATCGGGGAATCATCGGCCGCCTTCTCCCCGGCGTGGCTTTCGCGCATGAAAAGCACGGCTAGACGCCATACCGCGCGAAGGCGCTGCGTCATCGGACTGCCTTTTCAATGCTCGAATGTCTGATTTTCTGCTCCGGGTGCGGCTGTTGCAGGTGAACGTAAATGGGACGGCAGGCGTGCCCAGCGTTCATCAGCGGCTATTCGACATCTTAAAACGTCAATGCAGGCAACGTCGCGGCAAAATTGTCTCCAAACTGATCACCGCGATCGAGCGCGCGAACAAAACGTCCTTCCTCCAGATCTTCCGCTATCGACAGTAACCCGCCAATAGCGCCCTCGTGCCCGATGATCGCCGACTGAATGGCCGTGCCGACTGGCAGCGCACTCACAAAGGTCGCGACGTCGACGCCATGCGGCACGTGAACCAGCGATAGCATTCCAGCAAGATAAGCCGACTGGCAGAACGCGTCGTCGTGGGGACGCAATTCGCGCGCTGCGTGCTCCAGGAAGCCCGCTCGCTGTTCGACCATACGCATTAACGGATCGCTTTCCGGCGAAACCTGATCGGAATCGCCATAGACAAGCAGGCAACACCAGCGCATCAATTGCCGGCAACCGACGGATGCGAGCGCCTGCCGTATCGACGTGATTTGGGTGTCGCGGACTTGATGGCGGTCGCTATTGTTTGCCAGCCTCAACAACTGCACGACAAGGGCCGGAGCGCGCTTCAACGCGGCTTCCACGAGCGTGTCGCTTGCATCATCCATCAGGAGCTGAAGCACACGCATGACCGCCGCGTACGACGATGCCGGCTTTTTCGCCGCTACGACTTGCGGCTTGGCAAAGTAGAAACCCTGAAACAGGTCGCAGTTCGACGCCATCGCAGCGGCATGGTCGCGGCGGAACTCGACCTTCTCGGCCAGCACGATACGCCCTGCACGCTTCACCTGCGCGACCATCGCCAGCACTTCATGCGGCGCGATGAACGGCCAATCCAGCTTGACGATATCGACGTGAGGCAGGAAATCGACGATAGCGGGCGTCATCGTGCGCACATCGTCCAACGCGACGCGAAAGCCCGCGCGGCGCAATACGTCGCAACGTTTGGCGAGTTCGTCGTCGAGTTGCACATCCTCGAGTATTTCCAGTACAAAACGCGAAGCGGGCAGCAAATTCACCAGTTCCGACGATAAAAACTCCCCGGTGCAGTTGAGGTAACCGTCGGTGTCGCCCAGGATTGCCTCGATTCCCACCGTCCCGCAGACGCGCTCGACCACGGCCGCGGTGCAAGCAAACCC
>NZ_JBAUSA010001199.1:0-1502 GCF_049581465.1 Caballeronia sp.
CTCCAGCACAACCAGACGGACCTCGAATTCCTGCTCGCGCGCGCGAAGCGGATCCATTACGAAGTGGTTGTCGACGACCGTTCGCTCATCTATCGCCCGCGCAAGATCGACGCCAGCGAAACGCTCACACTGCGCCGAGAGATCGAATTGCTCGAATTCCGCCCGCGCATGTCGACCATGGGCCAGGTTCAGGAGGTGCTCGTGAAAGGCTGGGATCCGAAGAGCAAGAAGGAGATCGTCGGACGTGCGAGTGCGGGAGACGAGACGGGGCTGATGGCGGGCAAGGCGTCGGGGCCGTCGAGCGTGCAACGCATCTTCGGCAAGTCGGGCGGCGCGAGTGTGCGCGCGCCGGTACAGAGCCAGGCCGACGCCGACCTCATGGCGAAGCAGCGTTTCGGTGAAATGGCGCTTGGCTATATCCGCGGCGACGGCGTGTGCATTGGCGATCCGCGCATGCGTGCGGGTATCGTCGTGAAGATTGAAGGGCTCGGCGATCGCTTCAGCGGGCTCTACTACCTCACGAGTACCGAGCAGCGTTTTTCCCTGCAAAAAGGCTATCGAGTGCGCTTTTCCGCGCGAAGGAACGCGACATGATGCACGACAACCTTTTGCATAGCCTGCTCGCGCACGCCGACAGCGACGGCCGCTATTACGGCGTGGTGGTCGGCGTCGTCACGAACAATCAGGATCCCGACAACATGCATCGCGTGAAGGTGCGTTTTCCATGGCTCAATCAGGATGACGAAAGCAATTGGGCTCGCGTCGCCACGATGATGGCCGGCAATGGCCGCGGCGCCTATTTCCTGCCCGAGGTCGATGACGAAGTGCTGATCGCGTTCGAGCACGGCAGCGTCGAGCATCCGTTCGTGGTGGGCTCGCTCTGGAACGGCAAGGACGTTGCGCACGAATCGAACTCGAACGGGCAGAACGACAATCGCGGCTTCAAGTCGAGAAGCGGCCACCTCGTGCGTCTGTCGGATGCGTCGGGCGACGAGAAGATCGAGATCATCGACAAGACCGGAAACAACAAGATCACCATCAGCGCGTCGGGCAACACCATCGCGATCGAGGCCGAGGGCGATATCTCGATTCGCTCGAGCACGGGCAAGCTCACGCTCGAAGGCGTGGGCATCGAGATCGATTCGAAGACTGACGTGAAGATCCAGGCCATGTCGACACTCGACATGAGTTCCACCGGACCGATGAGCATCAGCGGTGCGCTCGTCAAGATCAACAGCTAGGAGACCATGTCATGCCCGCGCAGGTGCTCGGAGTCGGCTGGGACTTTCCCGTAGCGTTGCAGGACGAGCGCATCGCTGTCGCGCGCTATGAGGGGTGTGTGCGGCACTCGATCCTCCTCATCCTGTCGACGGCCAGGGGCGAGCGCGTGATGCGCCCGGACTTCGGCTGCGGCCTGCACGAACTCGTGTTCAACGTGAACGGGCCGTCGACGCAAGGCATGGCCGAGTTCCACGTGCGCGAGGCGCTCAAGGCGTGGGAGC
>NZ_JBAUSA010001200.1:0-2416 GCF_049581465.1 Caballeronia sp.
GCATGGAGCCGAGTGTTGCTTTCGCAACCGACACGACGATGGGCGCCGCGACGCGTGGAGGCTTCTTTTGGGTCAACAGGTGGACGACGACAAGCGCGATCAGCACCAGCACCACTAGCACAACCAGGATGAGCCCGCGTCGGGAACGCTTTGGCTGCTTAGACAGAGCTTCGCTCATTGGCATCTCCGAAAACACATGTTGTTGCCGGAGTTTGACCTGGGAACGATCCTCGGTTGAGACTGCAGAAAAACGCCGCAATTCCCTTGCGTTGTCACCATCGGTCAAACCTTTATTAATGTTTTTAAGCTGAAAGGCAGGGCAGGGGCAGCAACGGCCAACGCCGGCGCCAGAACAAGCAGGCGCTATATTCTCATGACTGGGGGGGGCTACGACAAATGCGCTTGGCAAAGAATAGGGAATGTGGCGTGGTAATGAGCGGTAATGTCTTAGCAGGGCCTCCCAACCCTTACAGGAACATTACCGCTTTATAGGCTTGCAGATACCTTACAGACAGATTATGCGCGGACGGCATCGTTTAGCCGCGGAGTAATCCTATATAGCTATAAACTAAGCATTCCTCTTTGTTATATCCTCCTCTCCCGAATCATGTAGTCCGACGACCACTTACTGTGTCGGCAGAATATGAAGCGGCGTGGGCCGCGTGAGTACCTCTGGCTTGAGGATCTCGTCGAGTTGTTGCTTGGACAACAGCCCCCGCGCAAGCACGATGTCATAGACCCGCCCACCCGAGGCATGTGCCTCCATCGCGACGGCTGTCGCATTGGCGTAGCCTATGTAGGGATTGAGGGCAGTCACAATGCCGATCGAGTTCTCGACCGACGCACGCAAGTGCGCCTCGTTGGCCGTGATTCCTTTGACACACCGTTCGGCGAGTGTCAGGCAGCCGTTGCGCAGGTGGGTCACACTCTTGAACAGGCTGTGCGCAATGATCGGCTCGAAAGCATTCAACTGGAGCTGACCGGCCTCGGCCGCGAAACTCACGGTGACATCGTTACCGATCACCTCGAATGCGATCTGGTTCACTACCTCGGGGATAACCGGGTTGACCTTTCCCGGCATGATGCTCGAGCCAGCCTGCATGGGCGGGAGGTTGATCTCCCCAAGACCCGCGCGTGGACCGCTGGAAAGCAGACGCAAGTCGTTGCAGGTTTTCGAGAGCTTCACTGCGACACGCTTAAGCACGCCGGACAACTGGACGAATGCCCCACAGTCCTGCGTCGCTTCTATGAGGTTGGGTGCCGTGATAAGCGGGATACCCGTAATTTCCTTAAGATGCTTCAGGATCAGCGGTGCGTAATCGGGGTGCGCCGTAATGCCCGTTCCGATCGCCGTCGCGCCCATGTTGATTTCGCAGATCAGCAGGGCCGCCTCTCGAAGCCGTTCCTCATCCTCTCCGAGCATCACGGCGTAAGTGCTGAACTCCTGACCGAGCGTCATCGGCACCGCATCCTGCAATTGCGTACGCCCCATTTTCAGGACGTCCTTGAACTCCAGCGCCTTGGTTTCAAACGCGTGTCGCAAAACAGCCATTGCGTCGACGAGACCCAGGATGCCGAACCAGGTCGCGACCTTCAGGGCCGATGGGTACACATCGTTGGTGCTCTGGCCGATGTTGACCTGCTCGTTTGGATGCAAGTACTGGTATTCGCCCTTCTTCTTCCCTAACAGTTCGAGCGCGCGGTTGGCGATTACCTCGTTGGCGTTCATGTTGGTCGATGTCCCGGCGCCCCCCTGAATCACGTCGACCACAAACTGATCATGCAGCTTGCCGCCCAGCAACTCAGCGCAGGCGCCGACAATCGCGTCGCAACGCGTCTTGTCGAGCAGGCCCAGTTCATGATTCGCCTGTGCGGCGGCCTGTTTGATGCAAGCCAGCGCCTTGATCAACTCGGGATATATGGAGATCGGTGAACCGGTAATCGGAAAATTTTCCAGCGCACGCAGCGTGTGAACGCCATAGTAGACGTCAGCGGGAACCTCACGGTCCCCTAGCAGATCATGTTCGGTTCTAAAGAAAATTTCAGCAGCCATGGACATGCTCCTCGAGCGGAACTGGGGTTGATTGCGGTTGAAAGTTCAGCGCCGGAGGCCGTTAAACAGCGCTCTCAGGCCTACAGTCAAAAAGTGCCGGAGAAGGCCTGCTGCACCTTGGCGGGGCTAGTTATGCCGTTTGCGATGAGCAACTGGGTAAGCAACCGCGCCTTTTGCGGATTCAGATCGAGTGAGACTACGAAGCCGCGCTTGTCGTCTTCGACCTCCACGTTTCTATTGACGAATCCCGACAACACACGCGTGGAGCGGACCACCACAACGCCTTTTTTCGCCGCGCGGTCGAGAGCTGCCAGCGCCTCCTGGGACATGTCACCGTCTCCCTCGCCCGCCACCACGATACCC